>VAXX01000468.1:6315-10874 GCA_005885115.1 Actinomycetota bacterium
GGCCGCCGAGCCGATCCGGCGCCCGGTCACGATCCGGTACCGCGCGACCGCCTCGTTGCCGAGGAAGCCGACGATCGCGGCGACGGCGACCGCCCACAGGTGCCCGACGTCGGCGGGGTGGGCGAGCCGGCGTACGGCGGCGTACCCGGCGGCGGCCGACGACGCCGCGATGGCCAGGACGATCACGATCCCGGCCAGGTCCTCGGCCCGCCCGTACCCGTAGGTGTACCGCCGGTTCGGCGGGCGCCGGCCGAGCAGGAACGCGATCCCCAGCGGTACCGCGGTCAGCGCGTCGGCCAGGTTGTGCAGGGTGTCGCCGAACAGCGCGACCGAGCCCGACCACCAGGCGACCAGCGCCTGGATCAGCGCGGTGGCCCCGAGCCCGGCCAGCGAGATCCACAGCGTACGGATGCCCTCGCGGCTCGCCGAAAGGGCCGAGTCCACCTTGTCGGCGGTGTCATGCGAGTGCGGCGCGAAACGGTGCCGCCAACCGCGCCCGTGGTCGTGGTCGTGGTCGTGGTCGTGGTCGTGGTCATGGTGGTGGTGGTCGTGACCGGTCGAGGACATGCCGGACATCATGCCCGATCTGCGAGGGTCAGCGAGGGTCAGCCACGTGTCCCGGTCGGGTCGCCGAGCCGTACGGCGCTCCACGGCAGGCGGCGGACGTGCCGGCGGACCAGCCACCGGGCCAGGACCACGAGCAGCCACGGACCGGTCTGCTCGGGCCGCTCGTACCCCAGCAACCGGCCCCACAGCCGGGCGGTGACCACGACCTCACGCAGCCGCCAGCGCCCGTCCCCGTCCCGGGCCACCGTGACGTCGGCGACCCGTCCGACGTACTCCCCGGAAAGGTCGTACGCCGGCTGGCCGATCAGGTCGGCCGTCGTGAGCACCCGGTCGTCACTGGGCATGGCCGCTCCCCGGGATCCGGGCGATCAGGTGCTCGCGCAGCCAGTGCTCCAGTTCCGGCTCGGGCAGCAGGTCCCGGCTGACCGTGAGGGTCACCGCCGAGCGGACCGAGCCGATCAGGTCGTACGGGATGCGTACCGGCCCGGACCGGTTGGTGCGCAGCCGGCGCGTCGTCGCGGCAATGACCCGGCCCAGCCAGCCGCCGATCCGGTGGCCGAACACGTCCGGTCCGACCAGCAGCGCGGTCAGGTACGGCACACCGTCCTCGTCCAGGTGGAACTCGACGTCGTCGACCTTGCCGACCTCCATCCCGTCCCGGTCGAGGATCTGCAGGTCCAGCAGCTCGTATCCGACGTCCATCCGGTCGTCGCCGATCATCCGCCCGCTCCCGTCACGATCATCAACGGGACCGCCGCCACCGCGGCGACCACGATCACGACCAGGTACACCACCCCGACAGTGTTGGCCAGCTTTCCGTTGACATGGTCCTGCAGGTACCGCCGGTCGTTGGCGACGACCAGGATCGGCAGGTACGTCAACGGCAGCACCACCGCGCTGAACACCAGCATGTACTCGGTCAACTGGATCGGGTTGATCGTGGTCAGCAGCACGGCGGCGCCGACCAGGACGCTGACCAGCAGCACGGTGTGGAACCGGGCGGCGCGCCGGGGCGGCACCAGCTTGCCCCAGGCCCAGCCGAAGTGCTGGGCGACCACGTACGCCGAGGACAGCCCGGTCTCCATGGCGGCCCCGAAGGTGACCGCGAACAACGCGAGGATCGCAATCGCCAGGCCGAGCTTGCCGACGGCGAGCGCGGCGGGCAGCGCGACCTGGCCGAGGGTGTCCAGCTTGACGTTCAGCGGGTGGTACACCTGCGCGGCGACGGCCATCAGGGCCAGGGCCAGGCCGCCGCCGAGGGGGAACCCGACGAACACGTTGCTGCGCATCTCGGACAGCTCCCTGGGGCCCCACTTCTCCTCCACCCCGCCGGAGGAGAAGAAGAACACCTCGTACGGGGTCATCGCCGAGGCGAACAGCGAGATCGCGAAGTACCCGTAGGTGTTCCAGTTCTCGCCGTGGGTCGGGACCGGGGACAGCGCCTGGTGCCACAGTTCCGGGCCGTGCCCGGGCAGCCGGAACACGGCGACCGCGAAGATCACGAGGGTGAGCCCGAGCAGCCCGAAGACCCGCTCCAGGGTCTCGAACTTCACCCGCCACAGCACCACCCACAGGACGAACGCGGCCACCGGTACCCACAGCAGGTAGCTCACGCTGGTGGCCAGTTGCAGGGCCAGCGCCACGCCACCGAGCTCCGCGCCCAGGGTGAGCAGGTTGACCAGGTACGACGCGACCAGGTTGAGCAGCGACACCCGGGCACCCAGCCGTTCCCGGACCAGATCGAACACCGGCCGGTTGCTGATCGCCACCACCCGGCCGCACATCTCCGCGTACGCGCAGATCCCGACCACGCCGACGACCACGACCCAGGCCAGGGCCAGCCCGAACCGGGCGCCGGACAGCGACGAGGCGACCAGGTCACCGACGTCCACGAAGCCGCCGATCGCGGTCAGGATGCCGAGGGTGACGGCGAAGAACTTCTTCACTGGTACCGCTCCACGAAGTCGTCGAGCCGGTCCCCCAGGTCGTGCAGCGCGTTCAGGTGCTGGCCTACCCCCGCGTGGTCCCCGTGGGACAGCGCCGCGTCCAGGTCGGCGATCTCCCGACCCGCCTGCACCAGCAACGGAAGGAGCTGGTCGCGCACCGTGCGGGTACCGTCCGGCGGCGGCTGGCCGAGCACCTGCTGCTGGGCGCTGGCCACCGCGCCGGCCTCGTCGTCGATGACCGTGGACAGGTACGGGTCGAACAGCTTCCCGTCCTGCTGCGCCTGGCCGGCGAGGGCGACGCTGCGGACCGCCGCCAGGGCCGCCTGCGCGGCGCTGACCGCGTCGCGGCGGTAGTCGTGGGCGTCCGGCGGCGCGGCGCGGTACGCCACGCCCAGCCAGACCACCACGGCGACGCCGGCCGCAAGGATCCAGCGCCGTGAGATCATGACGGAGTATTCCCGGGTCCGGCACCGCTTAACCCGGGGCCCCGGCTCAGCGGCTCGTCGGCCCCGGGCGGTCCCGTCGGCGCAGCGGAGCCCGGCCGGGCGGCTGCTGCGGGCGCGGCAGCTCGGGTACCGACCGGACCGGCCGGCTCACCGGGGCGTCGAACGCGACGGTCAGCCGCTCGCCGTTGTGCAGCAGGTCGATCGGCCCGCCGGACAGCACCCGGTACCGGGCGGTGCTGGCGTCCACCTCCACGCACAGCCGGTGCCCGCGCCAGGTGATGCCGAACCTCAGGTGGGTCAGCGGCCCGGCCAGCACCGGGGCGAAGGACAGCACGTCGCCCTGGTCGCGCAGGCCGCCGAGACCGGCCACGACCGCGAGCCACGCCCCGGCGAGCGAGGCGATGTGTACGCCGTCGCGGGTGTTGTGCTCCAGGTCGCCGAGGTCCATCAACGCCGCTTCGCCGAGGTAGTCGTACGCGAGGTCCAGGTGCCCCACCTCGGCCGCCACCACGGCCTGGGTACACGCCGACAGCGAGGAGTCCCGGACGGTCAAGCCCTCGTAGTAGTCGAAGTCGCGCCGCTTCTGCTCCAGCGTGAACGCGTCGCCCCGCAGGTGCAGGGCCAGCACCAGGTCCGCCTGCTTGACCACCTGGTGGCGGTAGAGCTGGAAGTACGGGTAGTGCAGGAGCAGCGGGTACGACTCGGGCGGGGTGTCCGCGAAGTCCCACGGCGCCTGCTCGGTGAACCGTTCGGCCTGCGGATGTACGCCCAGCTTCTCGTCGTAGGGCAGGACCATCGAGTCGGCCGCGGCCCGCCAGGCGCCCACCTCCTCCTTGGACACCTCCAGCGCCTGCGCCGGCTCCGGGTACCGCTCGACGAGATCGGCCGCGCCGCGCAGGTTCCGCTGCGCCATCAGGTTCGTGTAGACGTTGTTGTCGCCCAGCGCGCTGTACTCGTCCGGTCCGGTCACCCCGTCGATGTGGAACCGTCCCTCGGGGTTGGTGGCGCCCAGGGACATCCACAGTCGGGCGGTGCCGACCAGCAACTCGACACCGACCTCCCGGGCGAACTCGTCGTCCTGGGTGGCCCAGTCCAGCCGGATCACCGCCTCGGCGATGTCGGCGTTGATGTGGAACCCGGCGGTACCGGCCGGCCAGTACGCCGAGCACTCCATCCCGGAGATGGTCCGCCACGGGAACGCCGTCCCGGAAAGGCCGAGCTGCCGGGCCCGTTCCCGGGCCGCCGGTACGATCATGTGCCGCCAGCGCAACGCGTCCGCCGCCGCCTCCGGCACGGTGTACGTCAGCACCGGCAGGACGAACGTCTCGGTGTCCCAGAAGGCGTGCCCGTCATAGCCGGTACCCGTGAGGCCCTTGGCCGGCACCGGACGGCGCTCGGCCCGGGCGCTGGCCTGCAGCACGTGGAACAGCGCGAACCGGACCGCCTGCTGGATCTCGTCGTCGCCGGTCAGCTCGACGTCCGCCCGGTCCCAGAAGTCGTCCAGGTAGTCCCGCTGCGCCGCGCACAGCCGCGGCCAGGTGGTCGCCCGTACCGCGGTGAGCGCGGCCTCGATCTGCGCCCGTACCGAGGGCAGCGACCG
>VAXX01000551.1 GCA_005885115.1 Actinomycetota bacterium
TCGCCGTGCCGGGCGTCCTTGACGACGAGCGGGCCGCGTACGGCCACCCGTGCCCCGTCGCCCCGGTGCTCGATCGCCACGATCGCGCCGAGCTCCTCGATGATGCCGGTGAACATCAGCGGTCCTCCCTGGGGTGGGCCGGGGTGTTCACCGCCGGTCCCCTCGTCGCGCGGTACGCGCGGACGGAGGGGGGTACGAGCGGGACGGGCGCGGTGCCCGTCGACCGACCGGGGCACCAGGTGCCGCCGGTCGGACCCAGTACCGCGGCGGACCGCGACACTGCCGCGCGCTGTCTCCCATCCGGACTGTGACCGTCGGCCCCGGATTCTCACCAGGTCCACCGCACGACACGAGGTCGTCCGGGTCGCGGGCTTACCAGGTTTGCCCTGGATCACCGCCGGTTCGGAATTTCACCGAGTCCCGCCAGCGCGTGGTGGGTACCTGTGCAGTCTTACACGCCCGCGCGAATCGCGCCTTCTCCCTGCGTGCTAGGTCACACGTCGGTACGCCGGTCCACCGCCACGTACGAGCCGGGCTGGGTCTTGGCGACGCTTTTCATCTCCGAGGCGGCGGCCACCACCTCGTGCGGGTTGCGGTAGCTGCGGTTTCCGGACAGGGCCACCCCGATCGAGAGGGTGACGAGGTTGACCTGCCGGATGTTGCCCTTGCGGTCGGGGATCTCCAGGTAGCCGCGCTGGGCGTCGACCGCGTCGTACAGCCGGTCGGCGGTGGTCTCGAAGTCCTCGACCGCCTTGGTGGTCAGCGGGCGTACCTGGTCGGGGGTACAGACCAGGACGAAGTCGTCACCGCCGATGTGCCCGAGGAAGGCGGGCGGCAGCCCGACGTCGACCACGGCCCGGTGCAACGAGCGGGCCAGCGCGGAGATGAACTCGTCGCCACGACCGAACCCGTATGCGTCGTTGACGCCCTTGAACCGGTCGATGTCGATGTGGCAGACCGCGTACTCGGTCCCGCTGCGGACCCGGTCGGTGATCTCCCGCAGGATCCGGGTGTTGCCCGGCAGGCCGGTCAGCGGGGACACCTCCCGGTACTCCTGGTTGCGCCGCAGCGTCGAGTTCACCCGGGCCACCAGTTCCAGCGTGTCGAACGGCTTGACCAGGTAGTCGTCGGCCCCGGCGGTCAGTCCGAGCACCTTGTCGACGGTCAGCCCGCGGGCGGTCAACATGATGATCGGGATCGATGCGGTCAGCGGGTTGGCGCGCAGCTTGCGGGTCAGTTCCAGCCCGTCCACCTTCGGCATCATCAGGTCCACGACGGCCAGATCCGGCTGGCGCTCCCCGACCATCTCCAGGGCCTGCTCGCCGTCGTAGGCCACGGCCACCTCGAACCCCTGCAGGTCCNGTCGACCACCAGGATCAACTGCTTCCCGGGCGGGCGCAGACCCATGAACTCCGGGAACTCGCTCACTGCGCGACCGCGGTCTGCGCCTGGCGCCGCAGCGCGCGGACGGCGGCGGCCGGGTCCTGCGCGCCATAGACGGCGGTACCCGCGACGAAGGCGTCCGCCCCGGCCGCCGCCGCCGCCTCGATGGTGGACTCGGTGACCCCGCCGTCGACCTCGATCCGCAGCTCCAGGTGGCCGGCGTCGCGGTGCCGGCGGGCCACCCGTACCTTCGCCAGCAGCTCCGGGATGAACTCCTGGCCACCGAACCCGGCCTTGATCGTCATGATCAGCAGGGTGTCGAAGTGCGGCAACAGGTCCAGGTACGGCTCGACCAGGGTGTCCCGGTCGATGGCCAGCCCGGCCCGGCTACCGGCGGCGCGCAGGTCCTTGGCGAGGGAGACCGGATCCTCGGCCGCCTCGGCGTGGAAGCTGACGTTGTAGACGCCGAGCTCGGCGTACCCGGGCGCCCACCGCTCCGGCGCGTCGATCATCAGGTGTACGTCCAGCGGCAGCGTCGTGGCCCCGCCCAGGGCCCGTACCACCGGCAGCCCGATGGTCAGGTTCGGTACGAAATGGTTGTCCATCACGTCGACGTGCAGCCAGTCCGCACTCCCCTCGACGGCTCGGGCCTCCTCGCCCAGCCGGGCGAAGTCGGCGGCCAGCAGACTCGGGGCGACAATCAGCGACGGCGTACTCACCCGAATCAGTCTACGGCCGCGTGCACGTGCATCGGCACGTCCCCTCCCCTACCTCCTACCCGCGACGCAGCACCGCCAGGAACATCGCGTCGGTACCGTGCCGGTGCGGCCACAGCTGGATCGTCGGGCCGGTGCCCAGGTCGGGCAGGGTGTCCGGCAGCGCCGGCCGGACGTCGACCAGCTCGACCGGGTACGCCGAGCGGCGTACCGCCTCGGTCACGGTGATCTGGGTCTCCACCAGGTGCGGGGAGCAGGTCGCGTAGGCGACCAGCCCGCCGGGGCGTACCGCCTGGATGGCCGTGGTCAGCAGCTCCCGCTGGAGCCGGGTCAACGGCGGCAGGTCGGCCGGCTGGCGACGCCAGCGCGACTCCGGCCGGCGGCGCAGTGACCCCAGGCCCGAGCACGGCGCGTCGACCAGTACCCGGTCGAAGCCGGTCAGGTCCAGTTCCCGGGCATCGCCGCAGACCACGTCCACGGGCAGCCCGGCCACCGCCTGGCGGACCAGCTCCGCCCGGTGCGGCGCCACCTCGACCGCGGTCACCCGGGCACCGCGCCCGGCCGCGAGCGCACCGAGCAGCGCGGCCTTCCCACCCGGCCCGGCACACAGGTCCAGCCAGCGCTCGTCCGGCCCGTCGAGCGGCGCGTCGGCCACGGCGAGCGCGACGAGCTGCGAGCCCTCGTCCTGGACGTGGGCCCGGCCCTGGACGACCGCCGCGAGGTCGCCGGGCGCGCCGCCGGACAGGTACACGGCGTACGGGGAGAACCGGCCGACCTCGCCACCGACCTCGGCTGCCAGGGTGGCCGCGTCGAGCCGGCCGGGGCGGGCACACAGGTGCACCGGCGCCGGGATGTTGTCGGCCGCGAGCAGCGCCTCGGTCTGATCGAGGTCGCCCTGCAGCGCCTCGGCGAAGGCGCGGACGATCCAGAGCGGGTGGGCGTACGCGACGCCGAGGTACCCCAGGCGGTCCTTGGGCGCC
>VAXX01000547.1:0-2652 GCA_005885115.1 Actinomycetota bacterium
CCGGCGCGGACTTCATCAAGACCTCGACCGGCAAGGTGAGTCCGGCGGCCACCCTGCCGGTGACGCTGGTGATGCTCGAAGCCGTCCGCGACTTCCGCGCGAGCACCGGCCGGACCGTCGGCGTCAAACCGGCCGGCGGCATCCGAACGACCAAGGACGCCCTGCGGTACCTCGTCCTGGTCAACGAGACGGTGGGCGATGACTGGCTGCGTCCGGACCGGTTCCGGTTCGGCGCCTCGACGCTGCTCAACGACCTGCTCCTGCAACGGAGCAAGCTGGCCACCGGCCGCTACTCCGGCCCCGACTACGTGACCCTGGACTGATACCCATGCCCTTCGAGTACGCCCCGGCACCGGAGTCACCGTCCATTGTGGACATCCGGTCGTCGTACGGGCTCTTCGTCAACGGTGAGTTCACCGATCCCATTGACGGCGAACGGTTCAAGACGATCAATCCGGCGTCGGAGGACGTCCTCGCCGAGGTCGTCGCGGCCGGGCCGGCCGATGTCGACGCGGCCGTGGCCGCCGCCCGGCGCGCGTACGAGCACGTATGGCGCGACTTGACCGGCAGGGACCGCGCCAAGTACCTGTACCGGCTCGCCCGGCTCATCCAGGAGCGCCTTGAGATGTGCGTCGCCACCCGCCTCCTTCACCGCCACGATCTCGTCGAACGCGGCGAGGTAGCGCCCGGACAGGAAGTAGCCCCGGTTCAGTACCATGTCGATCTCGTCGGCCCCGGCCGCCACGGCCGCGCGGGTGTCCGCGAGCTTGACCGGCAGCGGCGCCTGCCCCGACGGGAACGCGGTCGCCACGCTCGCGAGGTGTATCCCGGAGCCTTTCAGCGACTCGGCAGCGGTCGGCACCATCGCGGGGTAGACGCAGATCGCGGCCACCGAGGGGCAGTCCGGGTCGGCCGGGTCGGGCCGGCGGCCCTTGGCGCACAAGGCGCGTACCTTGCCGGGGGTGTCGGCGCCCTCCAGCGTCGTCAGGTCCACCATGCGGATGGCCAGGTCGATGCCCCAGGCCTTGGCGGTGGTCTTGATCGAGCGGGTGGCCAGCATCGCGGCCCGCTGCTCCGCGCCCACCTGGTCGACCCCGGGCAGCCCGTGCAGGAACGCCCGGAAGCCCGCCGCGGAGCCGGTGACGCTGGCCAGTTCGACGACGGAGAGTCCGCCGGCCGCGTTCGTCATGCGCTCCAGCCTACGCCGGGGTACGACAGTCGATCTTGGCCTACGATGGCGCGGCTGACGACCATGCTGGTGTACGAGGCGACCCGCGCGATCCCGGTGCGGCGGTACCCGGTGCGGACGCCGGTCGCGGTGGCCGAGGGGGTCCGGGTGGCCAACCCTCCCCTGCTCGTACCCGTGCTGCGTGCGGGCCTCGGGATGAGCGATGCCGCACTGGCCCTGCTGCCTGAGTCGTCGATGGGTTTCGTGGGTCTGGCCCGGGATGAGGAGACCTTCCAGCCGCGCGCCTACCTGGAGTCCCTCCCGGTGGATCTGGGCGGGCTGCCGGTGATCGTCCTCGATCCGATGCTGGCCACCGGCGGCTCGCTGGAGCACTGCTGCCGGCTGCTCGCCGACCGCGGCGCCACCGACATCACGCTGCTGTGCGTGCTGAGCGCGCCGGAGGGCATCGCCCGGCTGGAGCGCTCCGGACTGCCGCTGCGCCTGGTGACCGCGGCCATCGACGAACGTCTCAACGAGAAGATGTTCATCGTGCCCGGTCTGGGGGACGCCGGGGACCGGCAGTTCGGCGGGATGCCCCGGTTCTGACCTATGCTGTCGCCCCGTTGAGGTTTGCGATGCGGGGGTGGTGGCGGTGTTTCGACGTTGGTGGATCTGGGGCGCGGCGGCGGCGGTGGTGGTCGCCGGGCTGGTGACCTGGCTGGTGTGGCCGGCGCCGGCGCAGCCGCCGCCGCGGGCCCGGGTGTATCTGGAGTACACCGCGTGCCTGCTGACCGATCAGCACGGGGTGGCGGGGTCCCCGGCCCGGTCGGTGTGGGACGGGATGGAGGACGCGTCGCTGGCCACGCACGCGCAGGTGCAGTACGACGCGGTGATGGGGGAACAGTCGCTGGGTAACGCGTTGCCGTACCTGTCGAGCATGGTCGATCGGCGGTGTGGGGTGGTGCTGGCCGTGGGGGCGGCGCCGACCGCCGCGGTGGGCGCGGTGGCGGCGAAATATCCGGGGGTACGTTTCGTGGTCGTCGATGGTACGGCGACGGGCGGGAACGTGACCGGGTTGCGTGGCTTGTCGGGTCCGCAGCTGCGGGACCGGGTCCGGGTACTGGTGACCGGTGCGGTGCGTTCCGCGACTCCCCGGTGAGTGTTGTCTCATGAGAGAACGTGTCTAGTCACTAGACAGCTTTTCGGGGACATTTGAGGGCGCGAATCGCCCGGCCGGGCCCCAACGCCGACGAATCAACCGGGCTGAGTCCCTGGTCACGGCGTTGTGATGTTTATTGGTCTTGATATTGCTTGTTGTAGTGCAGCAGACTCCGGTGCGTTTCCCACGAGCAGGGGAGGGCCGGGGTATGCGGATCGGGGGGCGTCGTCACGGGGTCGGTCGCCGTTGGCGGCCGGCGTTGCACCGGCGTACCGCGGTGGTGGTCGCCGCCGTACTGGCATTGACGGTGGCCGCGCCGCAGCAG
>VAXX01000547.1:2899-5814 GCA_005885115.1 Actinomycetota bacterium
CACGTCGGACGTGTGCCAGAACCCGGACGGGTCGTACACCCGCAAGGTGTACTCGGGCCGGCACAACTTCACGGCATCCGACGGGTCGTGGACGCCGATCGACACGGACGTGACCCGCCAGTCGGATGGGCGCTGGCACGAGAACGCCAACTCCCTGGGCGTGGACTACGCCGGGTCGGCCGACGACGCGGCGCTGACCTCGGTGCGGTTGGACGGCTCGCACGCGATCGCGTACGGGCTGCAGGGCGCGGCGAAGGTGACGCCGACCGTGTCCGGCCCGACAGTGACGTACCCCGGCGTGTTGTCGGGTACCGACGTGTCGTTGACGACGACGGCGACCGGGGTGAAGGAGTCGCTGGTCCTGCACTCGGCGAAGGTCGCGACGTCCTGGGTGTTCCCGTTGCACCTGCAGGGTCTGACCGCGCGCCGGGAGTCCGACGGTTCGGTGTCCTTTGTGGACAGTTCCGGAGCCGTGCAGGCGGTGGTGCCACCGGGGTCGATGTCCGATGCGAAGCCGGGCAAGCCGGCCGTCTCGCAGGCGGTCGCGTACCAGGTGACGACCGTCGGCGGCGAACCGGCGCTGGCCTTGTCGGTGGACAGCGTGTGGCTGTCGGATCCGGCCCGGGTGTTCCCGGTGACGGTCGACCCGACCGTGAGCTCGACGAACTCGTCGTCGTCGACGTTCGCCGATTCCGCCAGCGGTGTGGACAACTCCGCGTCCTCGCTGTTGAAGGTCGGTACGCGGGACGGGTCGGAGAAGGCGAACTCGTTCCTGCAGTTCTCGACGTTCGCGGCGGACTACAACGGCGCGTCGATCACGTCGGTGTCGTTGAACCTGTTCGACGTCTGGGCGGCCTCGTGCTCGGCGACGGCGTTCACGGTCAACCCCGTGACCCAGGTGTGGACACCGTCCGGGGTGACCTCGTACCCGGGCCCGTCGTTCGGGGCGACGGCGATCGGTACGTTGAGCCAGGCGCCGGGTGCGGCATGTACGAACACGGGCCTGGATCCGAAAATCGGTGCGTGGATGTCGGTCGGGCTGTCGACCGGGACGTTCGTCTCGTGGGCGAAGGGCGGGGACAACTACGGCCTGGCGCTCACCGCGTCGCAGACGGATCAGACCGCGTGGAAGCAGTTCGCGTCGACCACCTCGGCACACGTCCCGTACCTGCAGGTGACCTACACCGGCAACGTCACGCCGGTGGTGGACGGGCAGTCCCCGGCGAACAACGCGACGGTGTGGACGTTGCAGCCGACGCTGGTCGCGGCCGCGCACGACCCGGACAAGGCGCCTTCGCCGTTGACCTACTCGTTCGCGTTGTACGACGCGGCGACGCCGACCACCGTGCTGGCTTCGCGGCCGTGGGGCGCACCGTCGGTGTGGGCGGTGCCGGCGAACGTACTCGTCGTGGGCCGGTCGTACCTGTGGTTCGCGCAGGTCTTCGACGGGGCGGCGTACTCGACCATCCAGGTGTACACGTTCCGCGTGGAGGCGCCGCAGCCGCCGATCACCTCGCACCTGTCGCAGAACTCCGACAACGGGCTGGATCCGTCGATCGGGAACTACACCACGTCGGCGACGGACGCGAACGTGTTGACCGCCGGTCCACCGTTGCAGATCCAGCGGGACTACAACTCGAAGGATCCGCGGGTCACCGGCGCGTTCGGGGCCGGGTGGTCCAGCGCGTTGGACGCGAAGGTGGTCGAGCATCAGGATCCGCAGTCGAGCCTGTTCTACGTTGTCGTGACGTACCCGGACGGGCAGGAGGTGTCCTTCGGCCGCGCGGTTGACGGGTCGTTCAAGCCGCCGACGGGCCGGTACGCCACGTTCGCGGCGGCGTCTCCGGGGTACACGCTGACCGACAAGAACCAGACGGTGTACACGTTCGGCCAGCCGTTGACCCCGGGCTGCACGGCGGCGACCTGCCAGTACGGGATCAGCTCGATCACCGACGCGAACAAGCGGGCGATCACCTTCGCGTACAACGGCACGCATGTGGCGACCGTGTCGTCGGGTGTGTCCGGGCGGGCGCTGCACGTCAGTTGGACGACTCCGACGGCGTACACCGGCGACCAGCTGACCAAGGTGTGCCCGCCGACGTCGAGCACGGCGTGCTCGGGGTACACGTACCAGTCGGCGTCGCGGTACGCCAACACCGTGCTGGACCTGGGACCGCGCTCGTACTGGCGGCTGGGCGAGTCCTCCGGAATCGTCGCGAACAGTCTGGTGCTGGCCAACAACGGGGCGGATGCCGCCACGTACCACAACGTGACCCTCGGGGCGGCCGGGCCGTTCCCGGGCTCGACCGGGGCGACGTTCGACGTACCGGACGGGCAGAACTCCTACGTGGACCTGACCCAGGGTGGGGTGGTGTCGAAGGAGCTGTTCAACGACTCCATGCCGATGACGATCAGCCTGTGGTTCAAGACCACGGACCTGGAGGCGCCGCTGGTGACCTTCTCGCAGGACCCGATCAGCAAGGGCTCGACCACTGCGAGCGGGCTCGACCCGGCCCTGTACATCGGGGACAGTGGCAAGCTGCACGCCGAGTTCTGGACGCCGTCGGGCACCGCTCCGATCACCACGGCGAACCCGGTCAACGACGGGAACTGGCACCATGTCGCGCTGGCCTACAACGCCAGCTCCGGTGGGGTACAGACGCTCTACCTGGACGGCGCGGTGGTCGGGACGTTCCCCGGTACGGTGAGTATCGGCGGGGCGCCCTACGAGTACCTGGGCGCCGGGTACCTCGGCGGACCGTGGCCGGACGAGAGCTTCCAGAACCAGACCCCGGTGCCGACGTACTTCCAGGGCACGATGGCCGACGTCGCGTACTTCACCACCGCCCTGGACGCGGCGGCGGTGTCCGCGATGTACAACGCCGGGCACGCCAGCGGACAGTTGCTGTCCGGGA
>VAXX01000548.1 GCA_005885115.1 Actinomycetota bacterium
CGCGTCCTGCCATTAGACGACCCGGGAAAGCCGCACGGTGGTAGGGCCGCCGCGCCCGACGAGTATCGCACAGCTTCGCGTCCCGAACGGACGGCCGTTGCCGCCGCGCTCAGGTGGCCTCGCCGTTTGTCGATTGGCGGGGTGGTGTTCATCCCTTTGGCTGTCGAACTACGGTGCCGTAGGTTACGGTGACGTAAGCGTAGTAAACGATGACGAGGTGCCGCGATGACCAGTGCCGTACTCGACAAGTCCGTCGGTGACAGCGGCCCCAAGCCGCTGACCGAAGGCAAGCAGCCGCTGGGGATCATGATCGCCCTCTGGGCGTTCGTCATCATCCCATTCGTTGCGCTGATCGCCGCGGTACCCGTCGCCTGGGGCGGCTGGCTGGGCTGGAGTGACGTGGCGATCGCCGTGGTCATGTACTACCTGGCCGGGCTCGGCGTCACGATCGGCTTCCACCGCTACCTGACCCACGGGTCGTTCAAGGCCAAGCGCTGGCTGCGGGTCACCCTCGCGGTCGCCGGGTCGCTGGCGCTGCAGGGCTCGGTCGTCCAGTGGGTCGCCGACCACCGGCGCCACCACGCGTACTCCGACATCGAAGGCGACCCGCACTCCCCCTGGCGCTTCGGCAACACGCTCTGGGGTCTGACCAAGGGCCTGTTCTTCGCGCACATGGGCTGGCTGTTCTACCGCGAGCTGTCCAACCGGGCGCGGTTCGCCCCGGACCTGCTGGCCGACAAGGACATCGCCCGGGTGGACCGGTTCTTCCCGCTGATCACGATCACCTCGCTGCTCGCCCCGGCCCTGGCCGGCGGGCTGGTCACCTGGTCCTGGCAGGGCGCGCTGAGCGCGTTCTTCTGGGCCGGGCTGGTCCGGATCTCGCTGCTGCACCACGTCACCTGGGCGATCAACTCGATCTGCCACGTGGTCGGGGAGCGCCCGTTCGAGCTGCGCGAAGGCGACAAGGCCACCAACTTCTGGCCGCTGGCGATCCTGTCGTTCGGCGAGAGCTGGCACAACCTGCACCACGCCGACCCGACCTGCGCGCGGCACGGGGTGCTGCGGGGGCAGATCGACTTCTCCGCCCGTACCATCTGGTTCTTCGAGAAGTTCGGCTGGGTACGGGACGTCCGGTGGCCGAAGCCGGAACGGATCGCCGCCAAACTCGTCAGGTGACAGATGCCCTAGCGCCTAAGGTCTACCGCGTACGGATGTCCGCGACCCAGCGTCGGGAACAGCTCATCCTCATCGGACGGCAGCTGTTCGCCGAGCGTGGCTTCGACGCCACGTCCGTCGAGGAGGTCGCCGCCCGGGCGAAGGTTTCCAAACCGGTGGTGTACGAACACTTCGGCGGCAAGGAGGGCCTGTACGCGGTGGTGGTCGACCGCGAGGTACGGGCCATGCTGGACCGGATCACCACGGCGCTGACCGCCGGACACCCGAGGGAGCTGCTCGAACAGGCGGCGCTCGCGCTGCTGGACTACATCGAGGCGGAGACCGACGGGTTCCGGGTACTGGTCCGGGAGTCGAGCCCAATGGCGTCCAGCGGCAGCTTCTCCAGCGTCCTCAACGACGTGGCCCACCAGGTCGAGCACATCCTGGGTGCCGAGTTCAAGACGCGCAACTACGACCCACGCCTGGCCGAGCTGTACGCGCAGGCGCTGGTCGGGATGGTCGCGCTGGTCGGGCGGTGGTGGCTGGAGGTACGCAAGCCACGCAAGGAGGCCGTCGCCGCGCACCTGGTCAACCTGGCCTGGAACGGGCTGTCGCACCTGGAGCAGAAGCCGGCGCTGCTGACCCGCAAGACCCGCTGAGCGTACTCAGGCGGTGGCGCCGGCCTGCCGGGTAGGTCGGGCCGGCGGCGCGTGCCGGTGCTCGTCCGCGGCCTTGGCCTGGGCCGGTGGCCCGGTCCGGGTGTAGAGGCCGCTGGTCACCATGACCAGCCCGATCAGGAACGACACCACGCAGGTCGCCACGGTGTAGTTGAGCACGTTGAGCCCGGTCTGCATGAGCGCCAGCATGGCCATGCCCGCGCCGAGGAAGACCAGGCCGCCGAACACGAGCGCCACGTACGGCCCCCGCCCGAATGCCGCGTGTCCGGAGCTGACGGTCAGCCCGACGATCCCGAACACGAGTACGTACAGTCCGGCCAGCGCGCCCAGGGACCGGTACAGCCCGCGCAGCGGATGGTTGATCGGCAGATGCAGGAACATGCGATGGCTTTTCCACCGCGGGCCGCGATCAAACCCGGTTACGCCCTGCGGTGTGCGCCCTCGCCCGGTACGCCGATCCGCCCGTACAGCCCGGCCGTGAAGATGATCGAGCCGAGGATGAAAGAGACGATGCAGGTGGTGACGGTGAAACCGAGGAAGTTGGCGTCGGTCCGGAGCAGGCCGAGCATCAGCATCCCGACGACCATGAAGACCACCCCGCCGCCGAGGCTGACCAGGAAGCTCAGGTTACGCCCGACCAGCACGCCGAACAGCAGGATCAGCCCGCCGAGGATGGACAGCAGCGCGAATGCGAGGTTGGTCCGCAGGCCCAGCACCCAGGGCAGGTGCGCCTGGGCGAACAAAGCGGTACCCCGGGTCTGCGTGAAACCGACGATCCCGAAGACCAGCGTGTACGCGCCGACCAGGGCGGACAGCACCCGGTACAGCGGGCGGAGCGGGTGGTTGACGGGAAGGTGCGAGAACATCGGGCTCCTCCACGGGATCACGGTCTGACGTCGGCATTCTCGCGTACCGGCCGGACCGGGCGGCGGGGAGGGTCAGCTCTCGTCCCCGACCCGGTCGGCGAGGACCAGCCAGTCCTCCTCGGCCTGCTCCTTCTCCGCCTGTACCGCGCGCAGTTGCGCGTCCAGTTCGGTCACCTTTTCGTAGTCCGTCGCGTGTACCGCCAACTGCTCGTGCAGCGCCGCCGCGCGCTCGGCGAGCTTGCCCACCAGCCGCTCCAGCCGGGCCAGCTCCTTCTTCGCGGTCCGCAGCTCGGCGGCCGACGACGGCGCCTTCGCCGCCGGCGCCGCGACCGGCCCGGCGGTCGGGACGGCCGCACGCGCGAGGTACTCGTCGATGCCACCGGGCAGGTGGGTGAGTGCGCCGTCGCCGAACATCCCGTAGACGGTGTCGGTGACCCGTTCGATGAGGTACCGGTCGTGGCTGGCCACGATCATCGTGCCCGGCCAGGAGTCGAGCAGGTCCTCCAGCGCCGCGAGGGTATCGGTGTCCAGGTCGTTGGTCGGCTCGTCCAGCAGCAGGACGTTGGGCTCACCGGCCAGCAGCCGCAGCAGTTGCAGGCGGCGCCGCTCCCCGCCGGACAGGTCGGCCACGTGCGTCCACAGCCGCATGTCGGTGAATCCGAACACCTCGGCGAGCTGCGCGGCGGACATCTCCTTGCCACCGAGCACCACCCGCCGGGCCACCTCCTCGACCGCCTCCAGCAGCCGCAGGGCGCCTGGCAGTTCGGCCAGCTCCTGGGACAGGAACGCCGGCTTGACGGTCGAGCCGACGACGATCCGGCCGTCCGCGGGCGGG
>VAXX01000544.1 GCA_005885115.1 Actinomycetota bacterium
CAGCGCAACTGGATCGGCCGCTCGACCGGTGCGCACATCGACTTCCCGTTCGGCGACCGGACGATCCGGGTGTTCACGACGCGGCCGGACACCGTGTTCGGGGCGACGTACATGGTCCTGGCGCCCGAGCACGAACTGGTCGACGGCGCCGTACCCGCCGCCTGGCCGGAGGGGACGAAGCCGGCGTGGACCGGTGGACACGCGAACCCGGCCGAGGCGGTCGCCGCGTACCGGGCCTTCGCGGCCAAGGAGACCGAGGCCGAGCGGACCGCCGAGCACCGGCAGAAGACCGGCGTCTTCATCGGGGCGTACGCCACCAACCCGGTCAACGGCCAGCGGATCCCGGTGTTCATCGCCGACTACGTGCTGGCCGGCTACGGCACCGGCGCGATCATGGCGGTACCCGGGCAGGACGAGCGGGACTGGGAGTTCGCCGAGGTCTTCGACCTGCCGATCATCCGGACCGTCGCGCCGCCGGCGGACTTCGACGGCAAGGCGTACACCGGTGAGGGGCCGGCGGTCAATTCATGCGCACCTAACGGTTTCAGTCTGGACGGGCTGGGCATCGCCGACGCCAAGAAGGCGATCATCGGCTGGCTGGAGGAGCAGGGGTACGGCACCGGAGCGACCACGTACCGGCTGCGCGACTGGCTGTTCTCCCGGCAGCGCTACTGGGGCGAGCCGTTCCCGATCGTGTACGACGAGACCGGCCTGCCGGTCGCGCTGCCCGACTCGATGCTGCCGGTCGAGCTGCCCGAGGTGGACGACTTCTCGCCGAAGACCTTCGACCCCGACGACGCGAACTCCGACCCGGAGACCCCGCTGTCCCGGGCCCGCGAGTGGGTCGAGGTGGAGCTGGACCTGGGCGACGGTCCCCGGCGCTACACCCGCGAGACCAACACGATGCCGCAGTGGGCCGGCTCCTGCTGGTACGAGCTGCGCTACCTGGACCCGACCAACGACCAGGCGTTCGTGGACCCGGAGAACGAGAAGTACTGGATGGGTCCGCAGTGGCCAGGGGACTGCGGCGGCGTGGACCTGTACGTCGGCGGCGTCGAACATGCCGTGCTGCACCTGCTGTACGCCCGCTTCTGGCACAAGGTGCTGTACGACCTGGGTCACCTGTCCTCGTTCGAGCCCTTCCGCCGGCTGTTCAACCAGGGCTACGTCACGGCGTACGCGTACACCGACGAGCGCGGGACGTACGTACCCGCCGAGGAGGTCGTGGAGTCCGACAGCGGCTACACCTGGAACGGCCGGCCGGTCACCAGGCACGCCGGCAAGATGGGCAAGTCGCTGAAGAACGTGGTGACCCCCGACGAGATGTGCGCCCAGTACGGCGCGGACACCTTCCGCGTGTACGAGATGTCGATGGGTCCGCTGGAGGTGTCCCGGCCGTGGGAGACCCGGGCGGTGGTCGGCGCGCAGCGCTTCCTGCAGCGGGTCTGGCGGATGGTCGTGGACGAGCAGACCGGCGCGACCCGGGTGGTCGACGAGCCGGCCGACGAGCAGACCCGCCGGCTGCTGCACCGCACCATCGAGGGGGTCCGGGCC
>VAXX01000545.1:0-1813 GCA_005885115.1 Actinomycetota bacterium
GGACCCAGCTCGAAAAGGGCGAACCCGAGCTGCTGCTCGTTGAAGTACAGCGGGACGGCCACCATGCTGAACGGTGCCGGCCGGCGCAGCCGGTCCCCGGGCACCAGGTGCCCGGACGGGAAGGTCACCGAGTCGGGGTCCAGCGGGCTGGGCTCGCCGTTCTCGTACGCGATGAGCGCCCGGGCCGGTACCGCTGCCACGTTCCCGGGCGTGATCGGCTCGGCGGGTTTCGCCGTACCGAGTCCCGAGGCGACCGGCTCGTACAGGGCCAGGTAGCAGCCCGGAATGCCGACCCGGGAAAGCTGCCCGGGCAGGATCCGGACCAGCCCGTCGAGGTCCGCGGCGGTGATCAGCTGCTGGCCGACCTCGCGCAGGACCTGGTTACGCGTCTCCACCAACGCCCGCATGAACCGCCAGTGGTGGCGGTCGGCGGTGTCGGTCAGCAGCATGTGCGCGCGTCGCCAGGCGTCCTCGGCGCGTACGGTCTCCGCCACGTTCCTGGCGGAGCCGATGAGCGGGCGCAGGGTGAACAGCACCCGGGACCAGTCGCCGGCGCCCTCGCCGGAGCGCATCGAGAGCTGGATGAGACTGTCCAGCAGGCGCGCGAATGCCCCGCTCGACTCGCCCCGCATCTCGCGGACGAACGCGGCCATCAGCCGCTCGGCCCAGTCAGCCGGCAGCTCGTCCGACGGGTGGGTCAGCGCCTGCCGGAGATGGGTGGCCAGCTCCCCCGCTGCTCCGGCCGCCGCCGGCATCGCCGGGGACACCGTCGGGAGACAGCCACAGGAGCGCCGTACGACCAGTTCCGTCGGTACCCGGCCGCTCTCCTCGGATACCGGGTCGCCGCGGATCAGGGCGAGGGCGACCTCGACCGAACGCCGCCCCATCTCCTGGAACGGCGCGTGCACCGTGGTCAGGGACACCGTGTTGACGTTCATGGCGACCTGGCGGCGGATGCTCGCGTCGGCGTCGCTGCCCCGGGCGAAGCCCAGCTCGTCGCTGCGGAACTTGGTGAAGTCGTCGAACCCGATGACCGGTACGTGGTCCAGGTCGGCCGTCTCCAGGGCGTGGATCACCCCTGCCGCGAGGTCGTCGTTGCTGGCGGCGACGGCGTCCGGTACGTCTGCGCCGCGCAGCATGTCGGTCACCCAGGCGGCCGACTCCTCGGGAGTCCAGGTCCGCAGGTGCGGGGACACCAGCTCCGGCCGCACAGCCAGGCTGTGCTGGCGCAGCGCGTCGAGATAGCCCTGGTACCGCTCGACGGCGGCGTCGACGGTACCCGGGCCACGGACGAACGCGATCCGCCGCGAACATCGGCTGTTCCACCGCCACGAACGGGATCCGCGTGGACCCGCGGAAGAACGTCTCCAGACTTTCCTGCCCGACGCCGGTCGCCAGGGCGCTGGCCCAGATCACCAGCGCGTCCAGCGTCCCGGCGGTGGCCAGCTCGTAGATCACGTTCGCCGGCCGGTTGCGCTCCGATTCGAGCTCTCCGCCGCAGAAGCAGATCAGGTCGCACTCGTACGCGCTGGCCGCCTCCACCGCGCCGAGCCACTGTTCGCCATGGAGATCGTTGATCGCCGGCATCAGCATGCCGATCATCGGGCGGGGGCGCCCACGGTAGCTGGCGGTCCGTTGGTCCGCCGGTACACCTCGATTCGACATCACCGACGCCGCTCCGATTGTCGTCACGCCCACGACCGGCGCGACAGGGGTGGAAAAACGTCCAGCGCCAGCGTACCCGCGCGCGGCCCGCTGGCCACGGACCCCCATCGGCAAGGAGAGGCGGTACGCACTCGGGGGCCCTCGCACA
>VAXX01000545.1:1945-3904 GCA_005885115.1 Actinomycetota bacterium
CCGGGAGCGGCTGTCCGCCCTCCTGGACGCCGTCGTCGGGGTCGGCAGCGACCTCGACCTGCGCAGCACGCTGTACCGGATCGTGCTGGCCGCCGTCCGGCTGGCCGGCGCCCGCTACGGCGCACTCGGCGTGATCGGTCCGGACCGCCAGCTCATCGAGTTCATCACCGACGGGATCGACGTCGAGCTGCACCAGCGCATCGGTGCCCTGCCCACCGGGCGGGGCGTGCTCGGGCTGCTCATCGACGAGCCGAAACCGGTACGGCTGCGCGACATCGCCGAGCATCCGCGCTCGTACGGGTTTCCGGAGCACCATCCGGTGATGCGCAGCTTCCTGGGCGTACCGGTGCGGATCCGCGACCAGGTGTTCGGCAACCTCTACCTCACCGAGAAGCGTACCGGCGACGAGTTCACCGACGAGGACGAGGAGACCATGGTCGCCCTCGCCGTCGCGGCCGGCGTGGCGATCGACAACGCCCGGCTCTACGCGGCGGCCGGGCGGCGGCAGCGCTGGCTGGAGGCGACCGCCGAGATCACCAACGTGCTGCTCGGCGAGGTCAACCGCACCGACGCCCTGCGGCTGGTGGCCCGCCGCGCCCGCGAGGTTTCCGGTGCCCAGACCGTCATGGTGCTGCTGCACCAGCCGGCCGAGGACCGGTTGTGCGTGGAGGTGTGCGAGCCGGACCAGTCGCGGGTCAGGGGCATGATGCTGCCGGTCGGCGACACGGTCCTGGGCCGGGCGCTGGGCGAGGGTGCGCCGGTCATCGTGGACAACCTCGCCCGCGCGTCGGACTGGGCCGCCCCGGTCTCGACCGGGTCGGCCCTGATCGCCCCGCTGGCGGCGTCCGGTACCGTCCTGGGTCTGCTGATCGTGGCGCATGCCGTGGACGGCCCGCAGTTCGACAACGAGGAGGACGTCAACCTCATGTCGACCTTCGCCGGGCAGGCCGCGCTCGCGCTGGAACGGGCCCGCGCCCAGGACGAGCGGGAGCTGCTGGTCGTCCTGGAGGACCGCGAGCGGATCGCCCGGGACCTGCACGACGTGGTCATCCAGCGGCTGTTCGCCACCGGCCTGCAACTGCAGTCGGCGGCCCGGCTGGCCGCCCGGCCGGAGGTCGGCCAGCGGGTCAACGCCGCCGTCGACGACCTGGACGCCACCATCCGGGACATCCGCTCGGCCATCTTCGAGCTGCGCACCCCGGTCAACGCCGCGCTGCGCACGGACATCCGGGCCACGGTCGACGCGGCCGGCGCGTCCCTGGGCTTCCGCCCGCAGCTGCGCCTCGACGGTCCCATCGACAGTGCGGTACCGGAGCAGATCCGGCCGGACCTGCTGGCCGTGCTGCGCGAGGCGCTGTCCAACACGGTCCGGCACGCCCGAGCCAGCGCGGTCGAGGTGCACGTCGAGGCCGGCGACGGCCGGCTGCGGCTGACCGTGACCGACAACGGGGTCGGCGCCGCCGAACCACTCGACGAGCGCAGCGGACTGGCCAACATGCGCCAGCGGGCCACCTCGCACGGCGGCACGCTGGCCGTCACGACCGCGCCGGGCGGCGGCACCCACGTCGAATGGTCGGTACCACTCGACTAGCCGGATCGGGACTTTCAGCACTGTGCCGCCCGGCCGCCGATCACCATGCTGTCGGCATGGAGCATGACGCCCTCGCCGCCGACGGTGCCATCGTCCGGATCCGGGCGGTGGCACCGTCCGACCGGCCCGACCTCGCCGCCCTGTACCGGCGGACCAGCGACGAGAACCTGTACCGCCGCTTCCTGTGCGCCGGGCGCGGCGGGATCGACCACGAGGTCGACCGGCTGACCCGCCCGGACGGCGACGACCACGTGGCGGTCCTCGCGCAGGAGCGCGGCCGGGTCGTCGGCGTCGCCTCCTACGAACGGATGTCCGACCGGCGCAGCGCCGAGTTCGCCGTCCTCGTCGACGACGCCGCGCACGGCCGG
>VAXX01000469.1 GCA_005885115.1 Actinomycetota bacterium
AAGAAGGTGGTCGGCAGCGGCGTGAGCGTCACGCTCAACGACGGCAGCAGCACCTCGTCCGCGGCGAACGCGGCCAAGGCCGCCGACGTCGCGATCGTCATGGTGGGCAACCGCGACCACGAGGGTGGCGACCGGTCGAGCCTGTCCCTGGACGGCAACCAGGACGCGCTCATCTCCGCCGTGGTCGCCGCCAACAAGCACACCGTCGTGGTACTCAAGACCGGCGGCCCGGTGCTCATGCCGTGGCTGTCCAAGGTGCCGGCGGTACTCGAAGCCTGGTACCCCGGTGAGGAGGACGGTACGGTCGTCGCCGATCTGCTGTTCGGCACGGCGAACCCGTCCGGCCACCTGACGATGTCGTTCCCGAAGAGCGACAGCGACACCCCGGCCAACACCGCGGCGCAGTACCCGGGCGTCAACGGTACGGTGCACTACACCGAGGGTCTGCAGGTCGGCTACCGGTGGTACGACGCGCACAACGACACGCCGCTGTTCCCGTTCGGGTTCGGGCTCTCGTACACCACGTTCTCGATGGCCAACCTGTCGGTGCCCAGCGCACCGGGCAGCAACGGTACGGTCACCGTCTCGCTCGACGTCACCAACACCGGCTCCCGGGCCGGCGCCGACGTCGTGCAGGTGTACGTCTCCGCACCGGCCTCGGCTGGCGAGCCGCCCAAGCAGCTCAAGGGTTTCGCCAAGGTGAGCCTGGCCCCGGGCCAGACCAGGCACGTCACCATCACCTTGCAGGACCGGGCGTTCTCGATCTGGAGCACCAGTGCCGGAAAGTGGACGGCGGTCCCGGGCGTGCACACCGTTCTCGTCGGTGACTCGTCGCGCAACCTGCCCTTGAAGGACACCGTCACGGTGCCGTGACGCGTCGGCGGGGCCCGTCCGTCAGCGGGCGGGCCCCGCCCACTGCGCGTACCGCAGCCGGTAGAGCACGTGCGGGCGGATCGGGGAGTTCGCCGGGAGCCGGGGATGGTCGAAGTCGTCCGCCGGATCCCGGACCATGCCCAGCCGGTGCATCACCGCCTGGGACCGCTCGTTGCCGGGGATGGTCATCGACACCACCTCGGGTACGCCCGCCTCCGTGAAGGCGACGTGGAGGGCTTCCCGGGCCGCCTCGGTCGCGTACCCGTGTCCCCACGCCGACCGGGCCAACCGCCAGCCGACCTCCAGCGCCGGGGTGAAGTGCGCCTCGAACGGGATCCACTGCAGGCCGGTGAAGCCGATGAACTCGCCCGTGTCCAGGCGCTCCACCGCCCACAGCCCGTACCCGTACCGGTCGAAGTCCGCCTCGATCCTGGCCACCATGCCGTCGCTGGCGACCCGGTCGAGGGTACCCGGGAAGTGGCGCATCACGTCCGGGTCGGCGTTGAGCGCGGCGAATGGTACGCGGTCGCTGTCCCGCCATCGGCGCAGCAGCAGGCGTTCGGTACGTCGATGCACCGACCTATCCTACTAACAGTGACGCATTTGCATACGTAGCGAGGTAGTTCGCCGGAATCGTTGACTACCAATGGTCAGATCACTTGAATGGCAGCGAACCCCGTGCGACCGCAACACCCTCACTCGCCGCGAAGTACCCGGAGGATCTGTTGTCACCCCTTGCGCACCAACGGTTCGGCCGGCGCGCCATGCTCGGTTCACTCGGCCTGGCGGCGGTCGGCGCCGCGGTCGGTGGACCGGTTGTCGCGTCCCGTCTCGCCGATGCCGCCACGCACAAGCCGCCCGTACCCGCGAAGGTTCCCGGCACCCTGTGGAGCCCGGACATCCCCACCGCCGGCCTGAAGATATTCGAGGACGTCGAGGACGACCGGGCGCACACCGACGCCGGCACCCGGCACATCTACCCCGTCGGGGACGCCATCCGCTTCGACATGAACATGAAGGTCCGCGACACCCTGTCCGGCCGGCAGCGCAACGAGGCGGTCGGGATGCGGCAGAACGGCCAGATCCTGCAGATGCTGCCGGGCCAGACCTGGCGGCTGGCCTGGGACCTGTTCATCCCGGCCACGCTGCGGGCGACCACCTCGTTCACCCACATCCACCAGTTGAAGATGCCCGGCGCCGGGAGCGCCCCGATCTTCGTCATGTCGCTGCGGCTGCGCCGGGGCAAGCCCACCATCGAGACCCAGGTGGCGTACAAGGGGATCCACGTCGGTGATACGCCGTTGGCCCCGCTGCAGGACCGCTGGATCCACACCGAGTTCGAGTACGGCGTCGCCAACAACGGCCACGTTCGCTGGACGCTCACCGATGGCGCGCAGACCGTCATCGACGTCACCCGGCCCAATGTCGACCTGTTCATGGCCAGCCGTACCCGCCCGAAGTGGGGCATCTACCGGTCCCTGGGCGACCGTGCCGACCTGCGCGACTGCTACCTGCTCACCCGCAACTTCACCGGCTCGGTGCACTGAGCCCTCACCGGCTGAAGCGGCCGCACCCGTACGCCCGCAGCAGTACCGCCGTCAGCTTCTGGGTCGGGTGCGGCCGACCGCGCCGCGCGCGTACCACCAACGCCGCCCGGCACACCCGCGGTGCCGCGCCGCCCCTCCCGGCCGGAACCTCCATGGCCTCGTAGTCTGCGGCCCGGCCACGGCGTGGCGCGCGGGCCGAACCGGTCGATCGGCCCGCCCCGGTCCCGGGCCGCGGCCCCCGGACGGCGTATGCCAATCCGGACACCGGGGATCCCCGGGACGAACACATAGTCAGAGGCCGACCACCCACGGGGGAAGGCGGTCGGCCTCTGACGGGTACCACACTACTTGAGGACGCAACTACTCGTCCAGTCCCTAACCGGAAACCGGGAGCGTCTCTGCCCTTTCGGCGCTGATCTGCCGCCAATTGTCCGACCATGCGATCGGCCAGTTATTTAAGCGGAATGTCTACCTGGCAGTGGCCTGCTGGGCGAGGATCTAACTGGGTGTCTTCAGCCGTACACTCATGAGCGTCAAACGCCTCAACACCACCCACGGGATGCCGATGGCAGGGTTCTGGACGTCGAGGGAGGTCGGGGCATGGGAGATGGCCGGGCGAGCGCTGACGGCGCGCGATGGATGGCCGTGGGCCGCTCGGCGGATCCGGACGCCCGGGTCGCCGGCGAGCAGGCCGCCCGCCTCGCGCTGACCGGTCCCGACGCCAAACTCCTGATCGTCTTCGGCTCCCACACCTACGACCCGGTCGCGCTCGCCGAGGGCATCGCCGCGGCCGCTCCCGGCGTCCCGGTGATCGGCTGCTCCACCCGGGGGGAGATCGCCCCGGACGGCCCGGCCGAGTCAACCGTCGTGGTCACCGCGATCGGCGGTACGGGCTTCGTCGTGGCGACCGCCGACGAGGACGGGCTCACCGGACGCCAGCGCGAGGCCGGGGCCGCGGTGGCCCGCTGTGCCCAGGAGGTACCCGACCTTCCGCACAAGGTGCTCGTCCTGCTGACCGACGGGTACACCCGTTCCCAGGAGAACATCCTGCGCGGCGCGTACAGCATCGTCGGCGCGGCGGTGCCGCTGTTCGGCGGGGCGGCCGCCGCCGACGCGCCGGAGCACTGCTACCAGATCAACGGCGCCCGGGTACTGCGCAACGGGGTGGTCGCCGCGATGATCGGCTCGGCGGCGCCGATCGGGATCGGGATCAGCCACGGCTGGCGTACCCTCGGCGAGGCCATGGTGGTGACCCGCAGCGACCAGGCCCGGGTGTACACGCTGGACCGCGAGCCCGCGCTGGACAAGTTCCTGCGCCAGCTCGACGCGCCCGCCGAGGTGTACCAGGACCCGGCCGAGTTCCGCCGGTGGATGCTGACCCGGCCGCTGGGCGTACAGCGGCGCAGCGGCGTGGCCGTCAAGAACATCAGCCACGATCCGGACTTCGAGGGCCGCTCGATCGGCGGCGGTACGGAGATCGTCCAGGGCGCCCTGGTCTGGGCGACCGAGGGGGACTCGGCGTCGGTTCTCGACGCGGTCGAGGTGGCCTGTCAGGACGCCATCGACGGGCTCGGCGAGGCCGAGCCGATCGGCCTGCTGACCCTGAGCTGCATGGGCTGCAAGGCGGTCCTCGGTACCGAGGGGGTCGGGGAGGAGACCGAACGCATCGCCAAGCGCGCCGACGGGATACCGTTCGCCGGCTTCCACACGTTGGGGGAGATCGCGCGTACCCGCGGTGTCGAGGGCTTCCACAACCAGACCCTGGTCGTCCTCGCCCTGAGCTGACGACATGGAGCCCGCGCCCTTCGACCTCGCCGCTCAGCAGCTCGTCGAGCTCCTTGAGCTGGTTTCCTCCTTCCCGAACGAGGACGCGGCCGCCCAGGGCGCGGTGGAGCGGGCCGCCCAGGTACTGGAGGCCGAGATCGCGGCCGTGGTGCTCGACGGGCACGTGGTGCACTCGGTCGGCTTCGCGGCCGGGGCCATCCCGTACGACCAGCTCGTCGACATCGCGCACCGCCGGCGGGACATCCTGGACGTACCCCGGCTGGGCAAGTGCATGACCGCGGTCGCCGAGCTCAACGGGGAGGCCCGCGGCCACCTGGTGCTGGCCCGGCTGGGCGACGACGGGTTCAGCGCGGCCGAGTGGAACCTGTTGCGCGGCATGGCCCGCATCCTCGACCTGTCCCTGCAGATGTTGCGCACCATGGACTCGCTGCGGCAACGGCAGCGGCTGATGGAGCACCTGTACGGCATCCAGCGCTCGATCTCGCGGCGGATGCCGTTGCAGGAGGTCCTGGAGACCGTCGTGTACGGGGTCAAGGAGCTGCTCGGCGACGAGATCGTCGGGCTCTGGCTGCGCGACCCGGACCAGCCGGACACCCTCCTGCTGGTGTCCAACGTCGGGCTGGACGAGGAGATGTCCCAACAGCTGTGGCGGGTACCGGTGCACCAGGCCGGCGCGGCCGGGCTGGCGATCAGCACCGACGACCTGGCGACCGTCGACGGGTACGCCGGGGCCGGCGCGGGCGTACGGACGCTGACCGGCGGCTGCCTGGAACGTACCCTGGCCGCGCCGGTACGGGAGAACGCCAAGGTGACCGGGAGCCTGTTCACCGCGGCCTGCTCACCCGGGTCCGGGTACACCGAGATCGACCGGGAGATCCTGCTGGCCTTCGCGGAGAACGTGAGCCTGGCGCTCACCGACGCGAAGACCCTCTCGGACATGAACGAGGCGTTCCACGACTCGCTGACCGGCCTGGCCAGCCGGGCACTGTTCCTGGACCGGCTGACCGACGGGCTGGTGGCTGCCGAGCGCGAGGACCACCCGATGGCCCTGCTGTTCCTCGACCTCGACCGGTTCAAGCAGGTCAACGACGAGCTCGGGCACGCCGCCGGGGACGCATTGCTGATGGGCGTCGCGCAGCGGATCCAGGCCGGGCTGCGCGTCGAGGACCTCGCGGCCCGGTTCGGTGGCGACGAGTTCGCGGTGATGCTCGCCGCGGTCAGCGAACATCAGGCGGTGTCCATCGCCCAGCGCATCATCGCGGCGGTACAGCGCCCGTACGCGATCGCCGGGCAGGAGGTCAGCGTCGGCGCGAGCATCGGCGTGGCGCTGTGCGGGCCGGGGGAGCAGGGGGCCGAGGCCCTGATGGCCCAGGCGGACTCCGCGATGTACTTCGCCAAGCGCAACGGCCGGGGCCGGTGCGAGGTGTTCGAACCGGGCATGGCGCTGGCCCATCCGGCCCGGCCGGCCCAGGCCGACCTGCGCCGTGCGCTGGACGAGATCGTGCACCGCTCCTGACGCGGAAGTGCCGCCGCTCCTGACGCGCGGGTGCCGCCTACCGCGACGCGGTGGGCGGCACCCGGCGAACCGGCTCAGCTACCGAGCAGGATCTTGAAAATCTTGTTGTTGCTGTTGTTGGGCGTGCTGTCCTTGTCGCCTCCGTTGGAGGTGGCCAGCCACATGTTGCCGTCCGGCGCCGGCTCCACGGTCCGGATCCGGCCGAACGTCCCGTTGAAGTTCGCCGTGACGTTGGTCAGGCTGCTGCCGCTGATCACCTCGCGGTACAGGCGCGCACCGCGCTCGCAGGCGACGTACAGGATGTTGCGGATGATGGTGATGCCGCTGCAGGAGCCGGACCCCACCGGGTACGTGTGCTTGGGCGCGATCAGCCCGGCGCCGCCACAGGAGCCGGACGTACCCTCACACCCGGGCCAGCCGTAGTTGCCGCCCCGCTGGATGAGGTTCGTCTCGT
>VAXX01000546.1 GCA_005885115.1 Actinomycetota bacterium
CCCGCTCGAAGGCCGCCGGATCCGGGTACCGCTGGGAGAAGTGCGTGAGCACCAGCGTGCGTACCCCTGAATCGGCCGCCACCCGCGCGGCCTGCGCGGCCGTCAGGTGGCCGAACCGGCGCGCCAGCCCGGCGTCCTCGTCCAGGAACGTCGACTCGATGACCAGCAGGTCGGCGCCGTCGGCGAGCGCGTACACCCCGTCGCACAGCCGGGTGTCCATGACGAACGCGAACCGCTGCCCCGGTCGCGGCGCGCTCACCGCCTCCAGGGTGACCGTCCGGCCCTCGATCCCGAGCACCCCGTCGCGTTGCAGCCGGCCCACGTCCGGACCGGAGATCCCTTGTGCGGCAAGCAGTTCCGGCACCATCCGCCGGCCGTCCGGCTCGACGAGCCGGTACCCGATGGACTCCACCGCGTGCTCCAGCGGCACCGCCGACAGCGTGCCGAACCCGGCCCGCGCTACCGCTCCCCCGCCGGCGACCGGCTCCTCGACCAGCGTCGCCGTCTCGTAGAACGCGCAGGCGTACCGCAGCCGGGCGAAGAACCCCCGCCCGGAGGCCGGATAGTACGCGTGCACCACGTGTGGTACCTGGTCCAGCGACAGCCGCTGCACCACCCCCGGTACCCCCAGGCAGTGGTCGCCGTGGAAGTGCGTCAGGCAGATCCGGGTCACCTCGCTCGCGCTGACCCCGGCCAGCAGCATCTGCCGCTGGGCGCCCTCGCCCGGGTCGAACAGCAGCCCCTCGCCGTCCCAGCGCAGCAGGTACCCGTTGTGGTTGCGCGCCCGGGTGGGCACCTGGCTGGCCGTACCGAGCACGACGAGTTCCCGCACCCGGGCCAGGTTATTCGAATCTTCGATCGAGCAGGTTGAAAATCCACCACCCCGGGGAACTCCAGGAACGGAGAGGAGTCCGCCATGACACCTACGCAGATAGTGATCCTCGTCGTCGCGATCGTGGTCATCCTGGTCCTGATCGTGGTGGCGGTGATCGCGAGCCGCCGCCGCGCGCTGCGCCAGAAGTTCGGCCCGGAGTACGACCGGACGGTCGCCGAGCGGGACAGCCGGCTGGACGCCGAACGCGAGCTGCGCGACCGCGAACGCAAGCACGCCGAACTGGAGCTGCGGCCGCTGTCAGAGGAATCGCGAGCGAGCTATTCCCGGGACTGGGCCGCGGTACAGGCACGGTTCGTCGACGCTCCGGAGGAAGCGGTACGGGACGGGGACGCCCTGGTCACCCGCCTGCTCGCCGAGATCGGGTACCCCACCGAGGACTACGACGAGCGGATCGCCACGCTGTCCGTCGACCACGCCACGACGCTGGGCCACTACCGGGACGCGCACGACATCTTCCTGCGTACCGAACGGGGCGAGGCGAGCACCGAACAGCTCCGCCAGGCCCTGGTGCACTACCGTGCGCTGTTCGCCGAGCTGCTGGGTACCGACCCGGTCGGTCCGGCGCCCGAGGCCGAACCGGCCCGGGACCAGGCCCGGGACCAGGCCCGCGACCAGGCGCGGGATCAGCAGCCGACCCCCAACCGCGACCGGTAGAGGAGTACGTCATGCGGGTCGACGACGAGCGGCAGGAACCGGCGTACCCGGCCGGTGGCGCCCCCGGTTCGGTAGACGACGACAACGGGCGCTCCCCCGAGACGGCCGCACATCCCGGGTGGGCTCCGCCGGAGCACTACACCGCGACCGGGGAACGGCGCGGCGAGCCACCCGGCCCGGTCGAGACGGGTGGGCACTACGACCCCGGCCCCGGTGAGCAGCCGGGTACGGGTGCCGAGGAGGCCGCCGTGGAGGACGTCGACGGCGGCGAGTTCCCGCCCGACGACTACCTCCAGCAGCCCGGCGGGTCGGGTACCGACGGGACCACGTACGGGCATCCGGCCGCCGAGGCCACGGGTGGGCCCGGGAAGCCGGAACCAGCGCCGCCGCCGAACCGGAGCCGGCGGAGGCCGGACCGGCCGCCGAGGCGGAACCGCAGGCTGAGGACCAACCGCAGGCCGAGGCCGGACCGGAGCCTGAGGCCGGGCTCGCGCCGGAGGAGCTGGCTCCCGGTGAGGTGGCGGCCGAGCCGGTCGCGGCCTTCTGGCAGTTGGAGGTCGTTGACGGCTTCCGGGACCGGTGGCAGCAGATCCAGTTGCGGTTCATCGACGATCCCCGCGCGGCCGCCCACCAGGCGCAGGCGCTGGTGACCGACGTGATCCAGGGGTTCACCGAGGCGGCGACCCGCCAGCGTGGCGAGCTGGACCGCTGGCAGGGGGCCGAGCTGGACGACACCGAGGAACTGCGGATGACCGTACGCCGCTACCGCGACCTGCTCGACCGGCTGCTCGCGCTCTGAGGCGTGGGTACCCCGGGCCGCCGGTTGATCCGCCCGGGCCGGGGTACCAGCGCAGTCGGAGGTGGTTTGCGATGGCATATGTGGATCCGGACGTCGCGGACGTCT
>VAXX01000540.1 GCA_005885115.1 Actinomycetota bacterium
CTCGGACGGAATAATGTTCGCAGCTAGCGTAGTCACGTCGCACCGGGATCGTTGAACCGGGCGCAGACCTCCGGTCGGAAGGGTGGCCCGTGGCGGACAGATCGAGCCCGTCCTCGTGGGGCAAGGCGCTGCGCCGGGCAGCGCTGGCCCTGCTACCTGGGCGTACCGTCCCGCGAGGTCCGTGGTCGGTGCTCGTACCCATCGCCGCTCTGTTCGCGGGCCTGCTGTTCTCGATGAGCGCGCGCACCGCGCAGGGCACCACCTTGCGGGATGACCGCAACCCGCAGCTGTCCAGCCTCATCGCCGACCGCCAGCGCCAGATCGACCAGCAGGCCCACGAGGCCGCGCTGCTGCGCCGGCAGGTCGACCAGCAGACCACGCTGGCCGGCGGTTCCGACGCCGACATCGCCGAGCAGCAGCTACGGGCGGACAGCCGCCGCGCCAGCGCCGGCCTGTCCGCGCTGCACGGGCCGGGCCTGACGGTCCGGCTCAACGACGCGCCGCGCCGCCCCGACGGCAGCCTGCCGCAGGGCGCCAGCCCCGACGACCTGGTCGTCCACCAGCAGGACGTGCAGGCCGTGGTCAACGCGCTGTGGGCGGGCGGGGCCGACGCGATGACAATCATGGGGGTACGGGTGATCTCCACGAGCGCCGTCCGGTGCGTCGGAAACACACTGCTCCTCAACGGCCGGGTGTACTCGCCGCCGTTCGTGATCACCGCGATCGGTGATCCGGACCGGATGCGCGCCGCACTCGACCAGGCACCCGGGGTCCGGGCCTTCCAGGAGGCGGCCACCGCGTTCGGGCTGGACTACCAGGTCAAGCCGGAAGGGGACGTGACCGTACCCGCATACGACGGTTCCACCTCCCTGCAGTACGCCGAGGCGACAGACTGATCAGGATGGACGGTAAGCCCTCGCCCCGACCGCGTACCGGCCCGGCGACCGACGCCCCGATCGAGCACGCCCGGGTCGGCCTGACCCGGGTCCTGGTCCGGGGCGCCGGTGAACTGCTGATCACGCTGGGCCTGGTGGTCCTGCTGTTCGCGGCGTACGAGATCTGGGGTACCACCGCGGCGATCCACGACCACCAGCAGACCCTCGACCACCAGCTCGACCAGGCCTGGGCCGGTACCCCGACGGTGACGGCGCCCTCGCCCACCGCCTCGACCCCCGCCGCACCGGGCCTGGCACCGCCGCCCGGCAACGTGCTGGGCCGCCTGTACCTGCCCAAGCTGCACCTGCACTGGGTGGTGGTCGAAGGGGTGACCCTGCACGACATCCGGTACGGGCCGGGCCACTATCCCGGCACCGCCCAGCCCGGGCAGATCGGCAACTTCGCCGTCGCCGGGCACCGGTCGCTGGGTATCTTCTGGGACCTCGACAAGATCCAGCCGGGCGACACCGTCGTCGTGGAGACCCGGACCACCTGGTACGTCTACCAGGTCTTCCAGAACCACATCGTGACCCCGCACTCGTTCGAGGTCATCGCGCCGGTGCCGAACCATCCCGGCCAGACCCCGACCGAGGCGGACCTGACGATGACGACCTGCAACCCGAAGTACAACAACTACCAGCGGATGGCCGTACACGCCCGGC
>VAXX01000541.1:0-1512 GCA_005885115.1 Actinomycetota bacterium
TCGGCCCGGCGACCCGGGTGATGTACCGCCGCTCGATGTTGACGCGCAGCGACGGGTGCGCGGCCGCCACCCCGGCCAGGGCGTCGACGAGGATCTCGTCGGGATCGTTGATCAGCTTCTTCGCCGTCTCGACGCGCGGCACGACGGCTCGGGAGTGCCCGGAGCCGGCCGACCTGCCCAGAACCGCGTACGCTCCGGCAGCCAGTAGGCCGGCGGCGAAGGTGGCCGCGACGTAGACGGGTACCTGGTTCCACAGCAGGCCATTGCCGGCACCCAGGACAGCTCGGGCGATCATCGGGCCGAGGTAGCGGGCGGGGTTGAGCGCGGCCCCGGTCACCGGCCCGACGACGGTGATGACCGCGAACACGATCGATGGGATGGCCATGCCGTACCAGCCCGGCGTGGCCCGGCTGTCGGTGGTGGTACCGAACACCACCAGTACCAGCAGGAACGTGCCGATCAGCTCGGCGACGAACGCGACAAGCGAGTGGCCGGGAGCGTAGCTGAGTACGCCGAGGCCGGCGTCGACACCGGGTTGCTCCAGGATGCTCCAGATCGCCAACGCGCCGGCCACCCCTCCGGCGAACTGCGCCGCCAGGTAGCCCGGCACCTCCGACCACCGCGCCTTGCGCGCCATCGCCAGCGCGAGGGTGACCGCCGGGTTGATATGGCAGCCGGAGATGTGTCCGATCGTATAGATCATCGCGACGATGACCATCATGAACGCCAGGGCGATCACGCCCAGGTCGGCCATGGAGAACGCGACGCCGGCCGACTTGCCGATCATGATGGTCGCGGTGGCCGTACCCGGGCCACAGAAGACCAGGGCGGCGGTCCCGAGGAACTCCGCCGCCGCCTTCCGGAGAAACGATGCTTCAGCCTTGGACGCCATAGCCTGTCCGCACAGAATTGAGAAGCTGTTCGACACAGCCGAACAAAGTCCCGAGCAGCTTCCCCCCGCGCGGCGGCGGTGTCAATAGACCATCGGCTCGGCTGGCCTGGCCCGACCAGCGGCTTACGCCGTGGGCGGAGCGTCGGTCGTACCCGCCGCCTGCGACAGCGCGTGAGCCGTCCGGCATACCGTGTCGGTCAGATCCTGCTGCCGATCGGCAGACAGCAGCCGTTCGGCGGGGCCGACGATCCCGATCGCGCCGGTGATCCGTCCCGAGGCGTCGAACAGCGGTGCCGCGATGCCGGCGTCGCCCAGGGTCCCGGCGTGCGCCTCGACCGCGTACCCGCGCTGTCGCGTCAGGGCCAACATCTGCCGTAGCGCCTGCGGATCGGTCACGGTCAGGCCGGTCAGCCGCTGTGCCGGGGTGGCCAGCAGGGCCTCCTGCGCATCGGGGTCCAGGCCGGCCACGATCGCCTGCCCGAGCGCGCACGCGTGCCACGGCAGGGCGCCGTCGCCAGCCAGGATCTGGACCAGCGCTTCGGGACGGACCGCCTGGTGGACGATGTGGACCTCGTCGTTCACCAGTTCGCCGATCCATACCGCCTCGCCGGTCTGGCGGG
>VAXX01000541.1:1624-2103 GCA_005885115.1 Actinomycetota bacterium
AGACCCTCGACGCCGGTCGCGGTGATCAGCGCCGTCCCCGGTCGGGGACCGGAGGGTGCGTACGGGCGCCCTACAACGCCTATTGACACCACCCTTATCGAGGCGGAAACTTCTGCGAAATAGTGTTCGGTAGAACCGAACATCGTCTCGCCCCCCGAACCCTCGTACCCTCTGAAGGAGGTGAGGCTCACGGCTCCCGTACCCCGGGTGTTGTGGGCGGATCTTATGGCTGAAGTGACTCTGTCCAGGAAGTTAGCGGCCGAGTTCGTCGGCACCGGGGCTCTGGTGATCTGTGGTCCCGGTACCGCCGCGGCGACGTTCATGATCGCCAAGTCGACCGGTGTGGCGTTCTCGATGGCCCAGTTGGGCATCATTTCGTTCGCGTTCATGATGGTGATCATCGCGATGGTCTACACCATCGGGCACATCTCCGGCTGCCACATCAACCCGGCGGTCACCCTCGCCCTCGCCGCGGGCAA
>VAXX01000542.1 GCA_005885115.1 Actinomycetota bacterium
TGGTGCGGGTAGCTCTTGAGGTGGATCGGGTCGATGGCGACCAGCCGCATCACCTCGACCGACCGGTCCTTGATCTCCTTGCCGGAGAACTTGCCGTGCGCCAGGATCGCGTCCTCGAACTGCGCCCCGATGGTCAGCACCGGGTTGAGGGCGTTCATCGCGCTCTGCATGACGACCGAGTAGTCGCGCCAGCGCAGCGTGTTGAGCTCCTTCTCGGTCATCTGCACCAGGTTCTGGCCGTGGAAGAGTACGGAGCCGCCGGTGATACCGGCCGGTGGGCTCAGCAGCCGGGCGATGCCGAACAGCATCGTGGACTTGCCACAGCCGGACTCCCCGACCACGCCGACGAACTCACCCTTGTGGACGTCGAAGTCGACGCCGGAGACCGCCTGGACCGAGCCGCGCGGGGTGGCGTACTCGACCCGCAGGTCGCGTACCTCAAGAATGGGCGCGGGCACCGTTGCTCCTTACCTTGAGCTTGCGTACCGGCCGCAGCGCCGGGTTGCTGATCTCGTCGAACGCGTAGTTGAGCAGGGCGAACGAGGTGCCCAGCAACGCCACGCACAGGCCGGGCATGATCGACCACAGCGGTGAACCGTTCTGCAGCGCGCCCTGGCTCTGCGCCCAGTAGAGCATCGTGCCCCAGCTCACCTTGGTCTGGTCGCCGAGCCCGAGGAACTGCAGACCCGCGGCGGCGAGCACGGAGTAGAGCGCCGCGCCGAGGAAGTTCGCCACGATCAGCGAGGTCATCGTGGGCAGCAGTTCGAAGACGATGATGTACAACGACCGTTCGCCACGTACCCGCGCCGACTCGAGGAAGTCCCGGTTGCGCAGCGACAGCGCCTGGGCGCGGAGCTGGTTCGCGCCGTACGACCAGCCGGTCGCCACGAGGACGAGCAGGATCACGAAGAAGCTGCCGCCGCCGGCGTACTTGCTCAGGATGATGATCAGCGGGAACGTCGGGACCACCAGGAAGACGTTGGTGAAGAACAACAGCACCTCGTCGGCGAACCCGCCCAGGTACGCCGCCGAGACCCCGATCAGGACGGACAGAACGGTCGCGAAGAAGCCCGCGATCACCGCGATGAGCAACGACTCGCGGGTGCCGTAGATGAGCTGCGCGTAGATGTCCTGCCCGAGCCGGGTGGTGCCGAGCCAGTGGTCCCCCGACGGGCCGAGGCCCGGCATGAAATCCAGCGCGGTCGGGTCCTTCACCGAGGTGAACAACTGCGGTCGGATCGCGATGACGCAGAAGATCAGGAAGATGACCAGGCCGACCATCGCCTTGGGGCTGCGCCGGATGGCGGTCCACAGCCCGCCACCGGTACGACGCCGGGATGGGATGGCCGCCTGGTCGGTCGCGGCCGTTGTTTGTACCAGCAAGCCAGTC
>VAXX01000543.1 GCA_005885115.1 Actinomycetota bacterium
CAGCACCTCGGCGGACGGAGTCCCGAGCCGCTCGGTGAGCGTACGCAGGAACAGCGCGTGCCCGCCGTCGAGCGCGTCGAGGATCGCGTCGTGCGTCGGGGTCAACGCGAGCGTGTCGGCCGGATCGGGCAGCAGGAGCGGGGCGTTGTCGGCGAACGCGAGGGTGACCCAGCCGTCCCCGCCCGCGATCGTCCCCGACCCGGCCCACAGCACCTCGCCCGAGGCGCACAGCTCGTCCAGGTACGCGGGGGAGTAGTCGGCGACCCGGGCCGGCAGGATCAGCCGCTCCAGCGCCGAGGCCGGCAGCGCCAGGCCCTGCAACTGTTCGACCGCGCCCGCCACCGCCTCCACCCCGCGGGCGGAGGAGCCGACGTGGTGCCAGGCGGGCAGGAACCGGGCGAGCGCCGCCGGGGGTACCGGCTCGATCTCCTTGCGCAGCGCGGCCAGCGACCGGCGCCGCAGCAGCCGGAGGACCTCGGTGTCGCACCACTCGGTACCGGCGCCGGCCGGGGTGAACTCGCCGGTGCTCACCCGTCCGGTCGCGGCGAGCCGGCGCAGCGCCTGCTCCACGACGGCCACCCCGAGGCCGTACCGGGCGGCACAGGTGGCCGCCGCGAACGGACCATGGGTACGCGCGTACCGGCCCACCAGGTCGCCCAGCGGATCCGGACCCGGCTCGACGAACGCGGCGGCGAGCCCGACCGGCAGCGCGACCCCGAGGGCGTCCCGGTAGCGCCCGGCGTCCTCGATCCCGAGCCAGCGCTCCTGCCCGGCCACGCGGACCCGGATGGCCCGTCGCGCGGACTCCAACTCGGTGAGCCAGGCGGGGTCGACACCCCGCTCGACACACTCCACAGTGGACAGATCGCCGAGGATACGCAGCAGTTCGGCGGCGTCCTCGGCATCGCGTACCCGCCGGTCGCCGGTCAGCCACTGCAGGCGCCGCTCGGTCTCGGTCACCACCTCGGGGTCCAGCAGCTCCCGCAGGTCGACCCGGCCGAGCAGCTCGCCGAGCAGGGTCGCGTCCAGGGCCAGGGCCGCGGCCCGCCGTTCGGCCAGCGGCGCGTCGCCCTCGTACAGGAACGCCCCGACGTACCCGAACAGCAGGGACCGGGCGAACGGGGACGGCTTGGGCGTCTCCACCTCGACCAGGCGTACCTTGCGCCCGGCCAGGTCCCGCATCAGCCCGACCAGCCCCGGTACGTCGAACACGTCCTGCAGGCACTCGCGCGCCGCCTCCAGGGTGATCGGGAAGTCGGCGTACTCCCGGGCCACGTCCAGGAGCTGGGCCGAGCGTTGCCGTTGCTGCCACAGCGGACTGCGCCTGCCCGGGTTGCGCCGGGGCAGCAGGAGCGCGCGGGCCGCGCACTCGCGGAACCGGGCGGCGAACAGCGCCGAGGTGCCGACCGTCTCCTCGACGATCGCGGCGATCTCCTCGGGATCGAAGCTCACCAGATCCGCGCCGGGCGGCTCCGGCCCGCCGTCGCCGAGCCCCGGGCGCCGAGCACGCAGTGTACGGCCAGCCGCCAGTCCCCGAGCTCGTCCCGGAACCGTTCCACCACAACGGTTCGGTCGTCGGGTAGGGCCCGGGTGGTGTCCCGCTGCTCATGCAGGTACGCCAGCAGGTTGTCCACCGCCCAGTCGTCCAGGCCGGCCTTGGCCAGCCCGGCGCGGGCGACCTCGGGCGCCGCCTTCACCAGGGACCGCAGCCGCGCGCCGATCGCCCGGCCCAGCTCGACCGGCCGGCCCAGCGCGTCGCCCTTCCAGAACGGCATCCGGGCCGGCGCGCCCGGAGCCGGGGAGACGAGCACCCGGTCCGGGGTGATGTCCTCGATCCGCCACGAGCTGGAACCGAGCAGGAAGATGTCGCCGATCCGGGACTCGTACACCATCTCCTCGTCCAGCTCGCCGACCCGCGCCCCGCGCTCGGAACCGGCGAGGAACACCCCGAACAGGCCCCGGTCGGGGATCGTGCCGCCGGAGGTGACCGCCAGCCGCTGCGCGCCGGGCCGGCCGGTGAGCAGGTCGCGGTCGCGGTCCCAGTGCAGGCGCGGGCGCAGCTCCGCGAACGCCGTCGACGGGTACCGGCCGGCGAGCATGTCCAGCGTGGCGTGCAGTGCGGACTCGGGCAGCCCGGCGAACGGCGCCGCCCGCCGGACCAGCGCGACGAGGCCGGCGACGGTCCACGTGTCCACGGCGGTCATCGCCACGATCTGCTGCGCGAGTACGTCCAGCGGGTTGCGCGGATACCGCAGTTCCTCGATGGCGCCCTGGACCATCCGCTCCGCCACCACCGCACAGGACACCAGGTCGCCGCGGTGCTTCGGGAAGACCACGCCGCGGGACACCGCGCCGACCTGGTGCCCCGCGCGGCCGACCCGCTGGAGTCCGGCCGCCACACTCGGCGGCGCCTCCACCTGTATGACCAGGTCGACGGCGCCCATGTCGATGCCCAGCTCGAGGCTGCTGGTCGCGACGACGGCGGGTAGCTGCCCGGACTTGAGCAGCTCCTCGGTGTGCTTGCGTTCCTCCTTGGACACCGACCCGTGGTGCGCCCGGGCGACCACGCCCGGGGCGCCGCCCGCCGCGCCGGACTCCGCCATGATCTGCGCCGGCATCGTGGTACCGGGGTCGAGGACCCCGCCGGCCCGTTCGTACGCCAGCTCGTTGAGCCGGGCGCACAGCCGCTCGGCACCACGCCGGGCGTTGACGAACACGATGGTCGACCGGTGCGCCTGGATCAGGTCCAGCACCCGTTCCTCGACCGCCGGCCAGATCGACGCGGTGTTGTTGACGTCCTGCTCGCTGTGCAACTCCGTCATGTCCGGTACCGGCACCACCACCGACAACTCAATGGTCTTCTGGCTCGGCGGTTGGACCACCTCGACCGGCGCCGCGCCACCGAGGAACCGGGCGGTCTCCTCGATCGGGCGTACCGTCGCGGACAGCCCGATCCGCTGCGCCGGCTTGGGCAGCAGCGCGTCCAGCCGCTCCAGCGACAGCGCCAGGTGGGCGCCCCGCTTGGTGGCGCACACCGCGTGTACCTCGTCGACGATCACCGTCTCGATGCCGCGCAACGACTGCCGGGCCGCCGAGGTCAGCAGCAGGAACAGCGACTCCGGCGTGGTGATGAGGATGTCCGGCGGTCGGCG
>VAXX01000470.1 GCA_005885115.1 Actinomycetota bacterium
GGGCGGCGGCGAGCGCGAGCGTACCCAGCGCCAGCGCGGCCGCGGTCAGCGTGCCCCGCTCGTCGAAGCAGTAGATGCCCGGGTCCACCGGTGAATCGAGGGCGGCCGAGTTGGGCTCGATGGAGTAGCACTGCCCGCGCGAGCCGGGCAGCGGCGCGGCCGCCGCCACCGACAGCGCCGCCTCGCGGTTGGTGAGCACCCGGAGCCAGTCGGTGAACACGTGCTGTACCCGGGGGTCGTCGCGGGAGGGCAGCGGGCTGTCCCGCGGGCCGACCAGGAAGCAGCCGGGCGGGGAGGTGGGCGCCAGCGCGCCGGGTGCCCGGGTGGTGGCGCACTCGTACAGGCCGGCGGGGGTGTCCGCGAGGGCGATGTCCGCGCCGCCGCCGAGCGCGCCGCCGGGGATGACGACCAGCCAGGAGCCGTCGACGGCGATGGTGACCGTGACGGTACGGGCCGGTCGGCCGCGGGTACTGAGGGTGTACGCCGCGACGTACCGGTTGTCCCGCAGCGCCGCCACCCGGCCGGCGAGCTGCCCCCAGGGGTCGGCCGGACCGGTGACGGCGGGGCCGCTCGGCGTCTGGGCGGGCAGCACCGGGGGCTGCGTGGTACACCCGGCGAGGGTCACCAGACATCCCGTCACCGCGGCGATCTTGTATCCCCAGGCGCCCCGCACGTCCGTCATTGTGGGCCACCAACCGGCCGGATCGTGGGATCGACTCTCCCGGCGGTTGCCGCGCGCCGGTACGCTCTGGGGCGTCGAACCAGTGCCGCCGGCCGCCCTGAACTGCGAGAACTCATAGCGGGGCGGGAAAATGTCCCGGCGGCGCCGGCATGTGGAGGAGGATTGGCGCCCGTGGCGCTCGTGGTGCAGAAGTACGGTGGTTCCTCGGTGGCCGACGCCGAACGGATCAAGCGGGTCGCCGAGCGGATCGTCGCCACGCGCAAGGCCGGCAACGACGTCTGTGTCATCGTCTCGGCGATGGGGGATACCACGGACGAGCTCCTCGACCTGGCCCACCGGGTCAGTCCGCTACCTCCGGGTCGGGAGCTGGACATGCTGCTCACGGCCGGTGAGCGGATATCCATGGCCCTGCTGGCGATGGCCATCCACAACCTCGGGTACGAGGCCCGGTCGTACACCGGCTCCCAGGCCGGCGTGATCACCACCTCGGCGCACGGGCGGGCCCGGATCATCGACGTCACCCCGGGCCGGCTGCGTACGGCGCTGGACGAGGGCGCGATCGCGATCGTGGCCGGCTTCCAGGGGGTGGCCCAGGACACCAAGGACATCACCACGCTGGGTCGGGGTGGTTCGGACACCACCGCGGTGGCGGTCGCCGCCGCGCTCAAGGCCGACGTCTGCGAGATATACACCGACGTGGACGGGGTATTCACGGCCGACCCGCGGATCGTGCCCAACGCGCGCCAGATCGGCCGGATCACGTACGAGGAGATGCTCGAACTCGCCGCCTGCGGGGCGAAGGTACTCATGCTGCGCTGCGTGGAGTACGCCCGGCGGTACCGGCTGCCGATCCACGTCCGCTCGTCGTACTCGAACAAGCCCGGCACGCTGGTGACCGGGTCGATGGAGGATCTTTCCGTGGAGCAAGCACTGATCACCGGCGTCGCGCACGACCGCAGCGAAGCCAAGATCACAATCGTCGGTGTACCGGACGAACCGGGCGAGGCGGCGCGCATCTTCGAGACGGTCGCGCTCGCCGAGACCAACCTCGACATGATCGTGCAGAACGTGTCGACCGAGGGCACCGGGCGTACCGACATCTCTTTCACGCTGCCCAAGAGCGACGGCCCGGCGGCCATGCAGGCCCTGCAGAAGGTGCAGGAGAAGGTCGGCTTCCGCGAGCTGCTGTTCGACGACCACGTCGGGAAGGTCTCGCTGATCGGCGCCGGGATGCGCTCGCACCCGGGCGTCGCCGCCAAGTTCTTCGCCGCCCTCGCGGAGGCGAGCGTCAACATCGAAATGATTTCCACCTCGGAGATCCGGGTATCGGTGGTCTGCCGCGACACCGATCTCGACGCCGCCGTCCGCGCCGTACACGCGGCGTTCGACCTCGGCGGCGACGAGGAAGCCGTGGTCTACGCCGGGACCGGGAGGTAACTGAGGATGTCGGAACTGCCCACCCTTGCCGTCGTCGGGGCGACCGGCGCCGTCGGTACGGTCATGTGCGAGCTGCTGTCCGCCCGCAAGAACGTGTGGGGCGAGATCCGCCTGCTCGCCTCGCCGCGCTCGGCCGGCAAGACCATCGTGGTACGCGGTGCCGAGCTCACCGTCCAGCCACTGACCGCCGACGCGTTCGACGGGGTCGACGTCGCCATGTTCGACGTACCCGACGAGGTGTCCGCGGAATGGGCGCCGATCGCGGCGTCCCGGGGCGCGGTGGCCGTGGACAACTCCGGCGCGTTCCGGATGGACCCGGACGTACCGCTGGTCGTCCCCGAGATCAACCCGGAGCAGGTACGCAACCGGCCGAAGGGGATCATCGCCAACGCCAACTGCACGACCCTCGCGATGATCGTCGCGGTGGCTCCGTTGCACCACGAGTACGGCCTGCGCGAGCTGGTCTGCGCCTCGTACCAGGCGGTCTCCGGGGCTGGCAAGATCGGCATTGACACCCTGCTCGACCAGATCGACCGGGTGTCCGGGGACCGCGTGCTGGGCTCCCGCTCGGGCAATGTACGGCAGGCGGTCGGCGACGACCTCGGCCCGTTCCCGGCTCCGCTGGCGCTCAACGTGGTGCCCTGGGCCGGTTCGCTCAAGGACGGCGGCTGGTCGTCCGAGGAGCTCAAGATGCGCAACGAGTCCCGCAAGATCCTCGGGCTGCCCGACCTCAAGGTCTCCGCCACCTGCGTACGGGTGCCCGTCGTGACCGGCCACTCGGTGCCCATCCACGCGGTGTTCGGCAGCGAGGTTGACGCCGAGGGGGCCCAGGAGGTACTCCGGCACGCGACCGGCGTGATCCTGGTCGACGATCCGGCGGCGGGAGAGATCCCGATGCCGATCGACGCCGTGGGTACCGACCCGTCCTGGGTGGGCCGGATCCGGCGCTCGCTGGATGACCCGCGCGCCCTGGACCTGTTCGTGACCGGCGACAACCTGCGCAAGGGCGCCGCGCTCAACACGGCCCAGATCGCCGAACTGCTGGCGGTCGAGTTCACCCGGTGAGCCGGGCCGTCCTGGTCACCGGCGGGTCCCGGGGGATCGGTGCCGCCATCGCGGACGCGTTCGCGCAGGGCGGCGACCGGGTCGCGGTGCACTACGGCGTCTCGGCGCAGGCCGCGCACGCGGTGGTACGCGGCCTGCCCGGCGCGGGCCACGTCGCGGTCCAGGCCGACCTTGCCGACCCCGAGGCGGTACGCGCCATGGTCGACCAGGCCGCCGACGCGCTCGGCGGCCTGGATGTCCTGGTCAACAACGCCGGGATCTACCTCGACAACCCGATCGACGACGATGACTACCAGCGGTGGCAGCGGGCCTGGCGCCGGACGCTCGACGTCAACCTCGTCGGCGCCGCCAACGTGACCTGGTGCGCCGTACGGCACATGCGCCGCCGGGGCGGCGGCCGGATCGTCAACGTCTCGTCCCGGGGAGCCTTCCGGGGCGAGCCGATGCACCTGGCGTACGGGGCCAGCAAGGGCGCGCTCAACTCGTTCACCCAGTCCCTCGCGCGTGGCCTGGGCAAGGACGGGATCGTGGTCACCGGGATCGCGCCCGGGTTCGTGGCCACCGACATGGCCAACGAGATCCTCGGCGGTCCCCGGCACGACGAGATTCTGGCGCAGAGCCCGTTCGGCCGGATCGCCACGCTCGCGGAGGTGGCCCGGGCGGTGGTGTTCCTCGCCGACCCGGCGATCGAGTTCACCAGCGGGGCGATCCTGGACATCAACGGCGCCTCGCACCTGCGGATCTGACAGCGTCTCCTAATTGACACCGACATCCTCTTGTATGAAGCTGCGTGTCGCTCTAATTTGAGAGTGACTCTCAGAAAGAGGTGACTGTCATGAACTCCCGTCGGTGGTGGGCTCTCGGAGCTCTCGTCCTCAGCGTGCTGGTCATCGGCTTCGACACCACGATCCTCAACGTCGCCCTGCCGACGCTCGGTGCTGCCGTACACGCCTCCACCAGCCAGCTCCAGTGGATGGTGGACGCCTACGTCCTGATCTTCGCCGGGCTGCTACTGCCGGCCGGTGCGCTCGGCGACCGGTACGGGCGCAAGCCTCTGCTCATGATCGGTCTGGCTCTCTTCGCCGGTGGCTCGGTCATCGGTGCGCTCGTACACGGGCCGGGGCAGCTCATCGCCGTCCGGGCGGCGCTCGGGATCGGGGCCGCCATCATCACCCCGATCAGCCTGGCCGTCCTCCCGGCCATGTTCTCCGAGGCCGAGCGCGGCAAGGCGATCGCGTTGCTGACCATGGGCATCGGGGTCGGCATCCCGCTCGGGCCGCTCGTCGGCGGGTACCTGCTCAAGCACTACTGGTGGGGCTCGATCTTCCTGATCAACGTACCGGCGGCGATCCTCGCCCTGGTCGCGGTCGCGCTGCTGCTTCCGGCGTCGCGGGACCCGGCCGGCGGGCGGGTCGACCTCCTCGGCGGAGCGCTCTCCACGGTGGGCCTGGTCGCCTTCGTGTACGGCATCATCGAGGCGCCCGACAAGGGCTGGGGCAACGATCTGGTGGTCGGCTCGCTGGTCCTCGGCGTCGTCCTGCTCGCGGCCTTCGCGGTCGGGCAACTCCGCGTCGCGTACCCGATGATCGATCTGAAGCTCTTCCGCCAGCCGCGCTTCCTGATGGGCTCCACGGCCGCCACCCTCGCGAGCTTCGCGCTGTTCGGGGTGATGTTCGTCGTCCCGCAGTACCTGCAGCTGGTCCGCGGCACGGACGCCCTCGGCTCGGGCCTGCGGCTGTTGCCGCTGATGGCGGGTCTGATCGTCGCGGCGGCGCTGGGCGAGCGGATGGTCGCGCGGGTCGGGTCGAAGATTCCGGTGGCCACCGGCATGGCGCTGATCGCGGCCGGCCTCGGCTGGGGCTCGCTCACGGATGCCGGGACCGGGTACGGCACGGTCGCGGCGTGGCTGGCGACGATCGGTCTGGGTACCGGACTGGCGCTGGCGCCGGCGATGGACGCGGTGCTCGGTACCCTCCCGCCGGAGCGCGCCGGGTCCGGCAGCGCGCTGACCATGACCATGCGCTCCGCGGGCGGGGCGCTCGGGGTGGCGATCCTGGGTAGCGTGCTGGCCGCGGCGTACACGGCGCGGGCGCCCGGCACCGGTGGCTCGCTGCCGGCCGCCTCGGCCATCGCGGCGCAGACCCACAACCTGGGTATCCTGCTCATCGGGCAGCACGCGTACCTGCACGCGATGGACCGGGTGCTGCTGGTCTGCGCGGCTGTCGCGCTGGCCGGTGCGGTGCTGGCCGGGGCGTTCCTGCCCGCGCGCGGCGGGGGCCCGGCGCAGAGGGAAGAATCGGACCATGAGCTCGCCCGGGTTGCGTGAACGCAAGAAGCAGAAGACCCGCTGGTCCATCCAGGAGCATGCGTTGCGGTTGTTCCAGCAGCAGGGGTACGAGCAGACGACGGTCGACCAGATCGCGGCGGCAGCGGAGATCTCCCCGAGCACGTTCTTCCGGTACTTCAAGACCAAGGAGGACGTGGTGGTCGAGGACGAGTACGACCCGCTGCTGCTGCGGCTGCTCGCCGACGAACCCTCGGACGAGCCGGTGATCCCGGCCCTGCGGCACGCCATCGCGACCGCCTTCGCGCACCTCGGCCCGACGGAGATGGCGCAGATCCGGCAGCGTACCGAGCTGATGCTGGCGGTACCGGCGCTGCGGATGCGGATGCTCGACAGCTTCACCGGCAGCCTGGACATGCTCGCCGCCG
>VAXX01000552.1 GCA_005885115.1 Actinomycetota bacterium
CTGGCCTCCACCCGGTCGTTCACGATCCGGACCTTGAGCACCGGCTGGGGCATCACGGCCGGGCCGCGCCGCACCGCGCCGTCGCGCAGCCGGTAGGTACTGCCGTGCCAGGGGCAGACCACGCACACCTCGTCGTCCCGGACGGTGACCTCGCCGTCGGACAGCGGCCCGGCCAGGTGTACGCACTCCTCCACGAGTACGTGTACCTGCCGCGGCCCCCGGTACACCAGCACGGGTACGTCACCGATCGCCCGGCGTACCGGCTTGCCCTGGGGTAGGTTCGTCAGCTCGTCGACCACCTGCCAGCCGCGCGGCAGCCGCCGCCACGCCGGGTCGGCGTGGTTCATCCCGACGCCCGAGCGGTACGCCAGATGCCCACCCAGGTATGCGCCCACCGTGACCGCCGCGAGCCCCGCCGCCCCGAGCGCCCGACCGGCCCGCTGCCGTCCCCGCAGCCGCGCGACGAGCGAGGCGAGGTAGAGCGCGTTGCCGGCGGCCTGCGCCGCGGCATGCCAGAGCCCCAGCCGCTCCTGCTCAGGATCGGCCTCGTTCCAGTCGGCGAACCCGGACCACACCGCCGGTACCGCGCCGGCGAGCCCCACCCCCACCAGCGTGGTGGCCGCCCGCTCCTGCCCCGGTATCCGGTCGAGCACCGCCGACCCGACCCAGGCACCCACTGCCACGTCGGTCAGCGCCGGATGCAGCGGATGCCCGAGCCAGCGCCCGTGCAGCGCGTCCTTGACCGGCCGCGACAGCGCCCGGTTCACCGCGGCCCGGACCACACCCACCGGTCGGTCGAGCCGCTCGTCCTGTTCCACGGCGTCCAGCCGGCGGGCGCCCGAGGCCAGCAGTTCCATCGCCGCCTCCACCAGTTCGGGTACTTTGAGGTCGGATACCCGTGGCGGTCGCCGTCAACCGGAGGAGCTGGCATGAAGGCGGTTCAGGTACGCGAGCACGGCGGTCCCGAGGTCCTCACCGTGACCGAGGTGCAGCAGCCGGAGCCCGGGCCCGGTCAGGTGCTCATCGAGGTCGCCGCGGCCGGGGTCAACTTCATCGACGTGTACCACCGCACCGGCCTGTACCCGCAGAAGCTGCCCCTGGTCCCGGGCGGGGAAGGCGCGGGTCGGGTGGTGGCGGTGGGGTCCGGGGTGGACCCGGAGCTGGTCGGCCGGCGGGTCGTCACGTCCGGCCTCGCCAGCGGGTACGCCGAGTACGCGCTCGCCCCGGCCGACCGGGTGGTACCGGTCCCGGAGGCGCTGTCCGACGAGGTGGCCGCAGCGGTGTTCCTGCAGGGCCTGACCGCGCACTACCTGACCCACGACTGCTACCCCGTCCAGGCCGGGGACACCGTGCTCGTGCACGCCGCGGCCGGTGGGGTCGGGCTGCTGCTCACCCAGCTCGCCACGAAGCTGGGCGCCCGGGTGATCGGCACGGTGTCGACGCCGGAGCGGCGCGGGCGTACCGGCGGTGTACGACGGCGTCGGCCAGGCCACCTTCGAGGCCAGCCTGGCCAGCCTGCGCCCGCGCGGCATCCTGGTGCTCTACGGCCAGTCCAGCGGCCCGGTCCCGCCCTTCGACCTCGGGCGCCTGTCCACCCTCGGCTCGCTGTCGATCACCCGGCCGACCCTGGCGCATTTCGTCACGACCCCCGAGGAACTGTCCCGGCGGGCGTCGGAGGTCTTCGGCCGGGTCGCGGACGGGACGCTGACGGTGCACATCGGCGGCCGGTACCCGCTGGCCGAGGCCGGCCGGGCCCACGAGGACCTGCAGGCCCGGCGGACCACCGGCAAGCTCCTGCTGATCCCCTGACGCGGCATGGCCGGCTACGAGTGGATCACGCTGACCACCGACTACGGGCTCTCCGACGGGTTCGCCGGGGTGCTGCACGGGGTCATCGCGGCACAGGCGCCGTGGGTACGCGTGGTCGACATCACCCATCAGGTACCGCCGGGGGACGTCTCGCGCGGCGCCGCCGTACTCGCCCAGGCGGTGCCCTACTTCCCGCCCGCGGTGCACGTCGGCGTGGTCGACCCGGGCGTGGGCACGGCCCGCCGGGCGGTGGCCATCCAGACCCCGCGCGGCATCCTGGTCGGGCCGGACAACGGCCTGCTCGCCGGTGCGACCGACGCGCTGGGTGGCGCGATTTCGGTGGTACGCCTGACGAACCGGTCCTGGTTCCGGCCCGACGTGTCGCACACGTTCCACGGTCGGGACGTCTTCGCGCCGGTCGCGGCCCGGCTCGCCGCCGGGGTACCGCTGGCCGACGCCGGGCCGGCCCTCGACCCCGCCACCCTGGTACGCCTACCCGAGCCCGTCATGGAACTCGGCGACGGATACCTGGAGGCCGAGGTGGTGACCGTGGACCGGTTCGGCAACGTCCAACTGGCCGCGCCCGCCACCGCGCTCGACGGCCTCGGCGAGCACCTGCTGGTCGGCGGGGTACGCGCGACCCGCGCCGATACGTTCGCCGACGGCCAACCCGGCCGGCTGATCGTGTACGTCGACTCCGCCGGCAAGGTCGCCCTGGCCGTCAACGGCGGCCGCGCCGTGGTCGCGCCCGGCGTGACCCCGGGCGACGTCCTGCGCATCACCGCGACCTGACGGAGCCCGGATGTCCGTGGACGAGCCGATGTACCTGGCGTTCCGCACCGGTCTGAGCCTGCCGGAGGTGGCCCGGCAGCTCGGCGCCGCCGTCACCGTGCAGGACTACGAGAACGAGTACGAGTGGGTCGTCGCGGACGTCGACGGCGTGGCGATCAACGTCAGCCGGCTGCACACCGTACCGCCGGTCGATACGGATACCGCGATCTATCTCGACCGGGACCCACGCGCCCCGCTCCCGGTGACCCTGCGGGACACCCTGGCGGCCCGGTTGACGCGGCTTGGCATCACCCCGCTGTACGCCGGCTCCTGGGAGTACGAGCCCGGCGCGGAACTGCCGCACAAGGTGCGGACGCTGACCGGGTCGGACTTCCGGGTACCCGCGCTCGCGACCACCGACCTGACCGGCTGGACCGTGCGGGAGTCGGCGAGCCGGGGCAAGCACCTGTTGCTGCGCCTGGCCCGGGGCGACCGCCGGTTCACCCTGCATTCACACCTGCGGATGGACGGGGCGTGGCGGACGTACCGCCGGGGGGTCCGGTGGACCGGCGGGCCGGCGCACCTGATCCGGGTCGCGCTGCACACCGCCGAGACCACGGCCGTCGGGTACCACCTGCACGAGCTGGCGCTGGTACCCACCGACCGGGAGGACACGCTCGTCGGGCACCTCGGTCCGGACCTGCTCGGCCCGGACTGGGACGCCACCGAGGCGGTACGGCGCCTGGCCGCCCGGCCGGACCTCGCCATCGCCGAGGCGCTGCTCGACCAGCGGAACCTGGCCGGCATCGGCAACCTGTACAAGTGCGAAGTCCTGTACCTGCGCGGCATCTCCCCCTGGCGGACGGTGTCCACAGTGGACTATCTGCCTGCCGTGGTGGACCTGGCGCACCGGCTGCTGTCGGCCAACGTGGGCCGGTGGACGCAGAGTACGACCGGCTCCCTCCACAAAGGACAGACCACGTACGTGTACGGGCGCCGGGACCAACCGTGCCGCCACTGCGGCACCCCGATCCGTAGGGCCGAACAGGGCGAGCGGGTCACCTACTGGTGCCCGACCTGCCAACCCGGGCCGGGCTAGCACGCCGGACTAGAACGCGGTGATGCTGGCCGGGGCGCGTTCGGCCCGGGTGAGCGCCCGCAGCACCGGTACCGTCCCGTGCCGGCGTACGGCCAGCCGGGTCAACAGGTCCAGCACCGGATCCAGCACGGGCGCCGGGAACTCCGGCGTGGGTATGCCCACACTGTGCGCGAGGTCGTCGCTGTGTACGACGATCTCCATCATCCGGGTGACCAGGAAGTCGTCCAGCGTGAGTACCCACGGTCCGGCCGGCGGGGTGACCCGCCGGTCGTCGGGCTCGGCGGCGAGCAGGCCGGTCAGGTCCCGTACCGCTGCCTGGGTCTGCGCCACCACGGTGGCCGGACCGTCGGTCGAGGCGTCCTCGCTCCCGCTCCGGATGTT
>VAXX01000553.1 GCA_005885115.1 Actinomycetota bacterium
TGTTCGCCACCTCGCTCGGTACGCCGATCGAGCCGCGTAACCTCACCCGGCACTTCTACAGTATCCGAGACCGAGCCGGCGTACCGGACATCCGCTTTCACGATCTCAGGCATACCTGCCTGACATTGCTACTGGGCCTGGACACTCCCCCGCACATCGCCCAGGCGATCGCCGGCCACGCCCACGTTGATGTCACCCTCTCGATCTACGCACACACCGGGATGGACGATCAGGCGGCAGCGCTGCGCAAGCTCGGCGAAGCGTTCGGAACGACCGGCTGATGTCAGAAATGGATGTCAGCAGCACCCCTCGGCCGGGATTGGACGGTCCGGCCGAGGGTTTTGGCTGGTCGGATGGGGTGGGCACGGCTGGGTTCGAACCAGCGACCCCTCGCTTGTAAGGCGAGTGCTCTTCCACTGAGCTACGCGCCCCGGAACGCCGGGCAAGTGTACCGTGCGACCGGCCCGGCGCCACAAACGACATCACTACGCGAGCGGCGCGAGCGAGGCAACCGCCTTCCGCCAGGCGTTCTGGTCCCGGGCCTGCCCCGGCGGGTACATCTCGGCGAACCGTACGACGCCGGACCGGTCGATCAGGAAGGTACCCCGGTTGGCGAAGCCCCGTTCCTCGTTGAACACCCCGTACGCGCGGGCCACCGCCCCGTGTGGCCAGAAGTCGGCGAGCAGCGGAAAGTCGTACCCTTCCCGGTCGGCCCAGACCTTGTGCGCGTACGCCGAGTCCACGCTGACCGTCAGCAGTTGGACCGACTCGTTGACGAAGTCGCTCAGGTTGTCGCGCACCTGGCACAGCTCGCCCTGACAGGTACCGGTGAAGGCGAGCGGGTAGAAGACCAGCAGGACGTTGCGGATGTCCCGGAAGTCCGACAGCCGGATCTCCTGGTTGTTCTGGTCCTTGAGCACGAAATCCGGTGCCGCCGTACCGACCTCGATGGGCATGGACACTCCTCGTAGTTGACCACCAGCTCAACTACGAGGATGCCATCGCGCCGGTCAGCGCTTGGATCGGGCGGCTCGGGGGGCAACCAGCCGAGCGGCACTCCAATCCTTGCCGGCACTGATGATCGAGGTTTGCTGGAGTCCGGCGGTCGGTGCCGACTCGGTGATCTCGCTGGGCTCGACGTGTCCGGCCCGGCCGGCCTTGGGCGTCAGCAGCCACACCGCGCCGTTGTCGGCGAGCGGGGCGATCGCGTCGACCAGGGTGTCGACCAGGTCACCGTCACCGTCGCGCCACCAGAGCAGTACCACGTCGACGACCTCGTCGGTGTCCTCGTCGACCAGCTCGCCACAGCGGTCGATCAGCGCGTCACGGAGATCCTCGTCGACGTCGTCGTCGTACCCCATCTCCATTACGACCATCCCCGGCTCGATGCCGAACCGGTCCGCCAGGCTCCGTACGCCGTCGGCGGCCTGACCAGCGGTCGCGCTCACTTTCTTCATGCCTCCTCAACTCGTCCGACGCCAGGTCCAGCGCCGTTGCGCGTAGTCCACACAGTCCGGGCGCCCCGCGCAAGTGGCGCACCGCACACACTTCAAAAGTTAGGGAGCAAGTTACCGGTCCAGGACCAGTCGCGCCCCCTGGATGACCGACTCCTCGCTGACCAGGATGTGCGCGGCGGCCGGTCCGAGCGGGATGAGCGAGTCCACCGAGGCGACCCGCCGGGCGACTCCGACGAATCCTCCATCGACCAGGGCGGATACCACTCCTTCGCCGACCCCGCCCGAGCGGCGGGTCTCGTCCACGACCAGGACCCGCCCGGTGGCGGCGGATTCGCGGATGATGTCGGCGATCGGCAGCGGGGCCAGCCAGCGCAGGTCGACCACCCGCGCGCCGATTCCGCGTGCCGCGAGCCGGCGGGCGACCCGCAGGCTCATCCGCAGCCCGTTCCCGAACGTGACCATGGTGAGGTCGGTGCCGTCGCCGTAGCTGCGCGCCCGTCCGGCCGGGACGTGCGCATCCGGCGCGGGATAGGCCGCGAGCCAGCCGCCGTCGCCGTCGTCGTGCAGGTCGCGCGTGTGGTAGAGCGCGATCGGCTCGAGGAAGACGCACACCGGTCGTCCGGGCGGGAGGGACAGGCCACGACCAGGCCGGGGATGTCGCGCAGGACGCCGACGGCGTTGTCGTTGTGAAAATGACCGCCAAATCCTTCCTGGTACGCGAGCCCCGCGACCCGTACGACCATCGGATTGCGGTACGCCCCGCGGGAGAAGAACGACATCGTCGCCGCTTCCCCGCGCAGTTGGTCCTCGGCGTTGTGCAGGTACGCCAGGTACTGGATCTCCGGGATCGGCAGCATCCCGCCCAGCCCGGCGCCGAGCCCGAACCCGAGTACCGACGTCTCGTCCAGCAGCGTGTCGAAGACCCGCCCGGCGCCGAAGCGCTCGCGCAGGTTCTTGGTCACCCCGTACACGCCGCCCTTGACCGCCACGTCCTCCCCGAAGACGAACGCCCGGGGCCAGGTCACCAGCGCGTCGGTGAGAGTCGCGTTGATCGACTGGGCCAGCGTGAGGGGCCCGGAGTCCTCGGGCAGCTTCCCGCCGAACGCCGTCCCCCGGGCCTCGGCCACACCGTCGGTACCGGCGGAGGCGACCGTGCGGGCGACCCGGGCCGGCCGGCGGGGTGCCAGCGGCGCGATCACCTCGGCGGCGTCGGCCAGCTTCGGCTCGCCCAGCACCTCCTCGGCCGCCTTGCGGACCTGCCAGCCCACCTCGTCGTACCGCTTGAGCAGGTCCTCGGGGGTGGCCTGACCGGCCTGCACGAGCAGCCGCGCGGTGGCCACCAACGGATCGCGGGCAAGGTCCGCGGCCAGGTCGGCGGCCGGCCGGTACGCCACCTCGGCGTCGGCACCCGCATGCCCCATCAGCCGTACCGTGCTCAGGTGCAGGATCGCCGGCCGGCGCTGCTTGCGTACCCAGGTCACCGCCTCGGTGGCCGCGTCGTATGCCGCCGCCAGGTCGCACCCGTCCGCGCTGAGGTACCGCAGCCCCGGCTTGGCCGAGAGCACCGCGGCGACCCAGCCGTCCGGTGACCGTACCGACAGCCCGATGCCGTTGTCCTCGCAGACGAACAGCACCGGCATCCGCAGCCCGGAGTGGTCGCACCAGCCGGCGGTGTTGAACGCGGCCACGGCGCTGGCGTGGTTGATCGACGCGTCCCCGAACGAGCACACCGCCACGGCGTCGGAGGGCCACGGCGTCCCGGTGTCCAGCCGCCGCCCCCGCTCGACCGCGAAGCCCAGGCCGACCGCGCGGGGCAGGTGTGACCCGATGGTCGAGGTGACCGGGATGATCTGGAGGTCCGGGTGGCCGAAGACCTTGTGCCGGCCGCCGGCACCGGGTTCGGCGGCGGAGGCGACCAGCCCGCGCAGGACGTCCCGGATCGGATCGCTGTCGGCGACCTGGGCGGCCCGGGCGCAGTAGAACGCGCCGGAGCGGTAGTGCACCAGGGCCGGATCGGTGGGGCGCAGGGCGGCGGCGACAGCTGCGTTGCCTTCATGCCCGGCCGAGCCGATCGTGTAGTACCCCTCGCCGAAGCTGCGTAGCCAGCGGGCCGCGAGGTCCAGGTGCCGGCTGGCCAGTTGGGCGTCGTAGAGCCGGTCCGCCTCGGTCCCGGTGAGGGCGCTTCCCTCGCGTACCGGCCCGGTCGGGTCCCGCTGCTCGTCCGGCGGGGTCAACGCCCCCACGACGGTACGGAAGTGCTCGTCGAGGTCCTGAGGGGAGGTCACGGTCGAAAGCATTACCGACCCGGCGCCTGGAATGCCA
>VAXX01000471.1:0-6285 GCA_005885115.1 Actinomycetota bacterium
CGGATCGCCCGGCCGAGGTACTCCAGGCGCCAGGCCCGCTCGTTCCACAGGCCCGCCAGCGTCTTGAGCAGGTCGTCGAAGCCGCGCAGTTCGCGCAGCGCGGTCAACGCCCCGCGGTCGGCCGGGTGCTCCCAGGCCCGCGAACTGATCCCGGTCAGGACCACCCGCCGTCGTGTCGGTGCCGTGTCCTCCATGATCGCCCCCGATCAGCGCAGCCGCACGTACCCGTACTCCGGATCCTCCCCCACCGCCGCAACCCCGTCCACCAGCCGGTCGCAGTGCTCGGCCGTGGCCGCCGTGGCGAAGAACCCGTCCTCCGCCGCCATCCACCGCCTCCGGACGCGCACTGGTCGCCCCCTCCACGATCAGCACATCGGGTACGGGCACGGTCCGCTCGCCCGCGAAGCGCCCGAGCCCCCAGTCGTACACCGGGTGCCGGCCCGGCCGGCCCAGCGTCAGCGGCTCGAGGACGGTCTGCTCCAGCCGTTCCCAGAAGGTGAACTGGTCGCCCCACCCGTCGAGCAGCTCGTCGGTGTGGACGACCTGCACCGCCGCCCCGGCCGCGCTCAGCGCCGCCGCCAGCCGGCCCGCGAACGTCGTCTTCCCGGCGCCGCTCGGCCCGTCGACCGCCACCAGCCGTACCGCGCCCAACCGCGCCGGCCGCGTCAGGATCTCGGCGGCCACGTCGGCGTACGTCCCGACGGTCACGGCGGGGCCCCGGGTGGCAGGTACGGCAGCCCGGGCGGCGGTCCGGACTCGATCAGCCGCCACAGCGCACCGGTGTCGAGGTGCTCCTCCACCAGGTCCCCGAGCAGGTCGAGCAGACGCTCCCGGCGCCCGGTGAAGCAGGTATCGGCAGCGACCTGGAAACCCTTACGCCCGGCCAGCTCCGCCACATCGGTGAGGAACGCCCGCCGGTACCCGTCCGACTCGAACGTGCCGTGCCAGTGCGTACCGAAGACGTTGCCGAGGCGGGCACCTTCGCCCGGCTCGATGAGCGGCGGCGCCTGGCTTTCCGTCACGTACCCGTGGTGGATCTCGTACCCGGACACCGCGTGCCCCCAGGCCCGGCCGGTGACTCCGGCGAGCGTCTTGTCCGGCGCGAACGCGATCCGTACCGGGAGCAGGCCGAGCCCGTCGACCCGACCGCGCCCGCTCTCCACCTCGTCGTCGATCGACCGGGCCAGCATCTGGTACCCGCCGCAGATCCCCAGCACGGGCTTGCCCGCCGCCGCGTGCAGACCGACCGCGTCGGCCAGGCCCTTGTCGCGTAACCACTCCAGATCGTCCACTGTGGACTTGCTACCCGGGAGGATGACGAGGTCGGCGTCGGCGACGTCGGCCGGCGAGGTGGTCAGCCGGACGGCCACCCCCGGCTCGGCGGCCAGTGCCTCGATGTCGGTGGCGTTGGAGATCCGGGGCAGCCGGACGACGGCCACCCGTAGCCAGTCGGTGCCGACCGGTGGCTCCGGCTGCCCGACGAGCCGTCCGTCCACATAGGACAGTGAGTCCTCGGTGTCGAGCCACAGGTCCGGATGCCACGGCAGGACCCCGTACGCCGGTCGGCCGGTCAACTGCCGGAGCGTGGCCAGCCCGGGTCGGAGCAGGTCGAGCGAGCCCCGGAACTTGTTCACCACGAACCCGGCGACCAGCGCCTGGTCCGCCGGCGCGAGCAGCGCCACGGTGCCGAAGAAGGACGCGAAGACCCCGCCCCGGTCGATGTCCCCCACGACGATGACGGGCAGGTCCGCCGCCCGGGCCAGGCCGAGGTTGACGAAGTCGCCGTCCCGCAGGTTGATCTCGGCGGGGCTGCCGGCGCCCTCGCACACCACCACATCGACGTCCCGGCGTAGTTCGGCCAGCGTGTCGAAGGCGGCTCCGGCGAGTTTCCGGCGCATCTGTGCGTAGTTGGCGGCGGTAACCTGCCCGACCGCCCGGCCCCGGAGCACCACCTGGCTGCTGCGGTCACTGCCGGGCTTGAGCAGGACCGGGTTGAACCGGACGCTGGGCGCCAATCCGCACGCGGCGGCCTGGAACGCCTGCGCGCGACCGATCTCGCCGCCGTCGAGGGCGACCGCGGAGTTGTTGGACATGTTCTGCGCCTTGAACGGAGCCACGCGTACGCCGCGCCGGTGCAACCACCGGCACAGTCCAGCGACCAGCATGCTCTTGCCGGCGTCCGAATTCGTCCCGGCGACGAGCAGCCCGCCCGTCATCGCCGGGACGCCCGGCGCAGCAGCGCCCGCCGGGCCGGGCGGGCCAGTACGTGACCGGCGCACAGCATGAGAGCGGCGGCACCGACCGCCGCCGAGATCCGGGTGGCCCGGCGGATGTCGACCGGCTTCGGGCTACGTCCGTCGCCGAGGGTGGGCCGGTCCTCGACCCGCCCTTCGTAGACGTTGCGCCCGCCCAGGCGTACCCCGAGCGCCCCGGCCATGGCCGCCTCGCACTGTCCGGAGTTGGGACTCGGGTGCCGGGCACCGTCGCGCAGCCAGGTTCGTACGGCGGCCGAGCGGCTGCCTCCCGCGAGCGGCGCGACGAGTGCGGTCAGCGCGGCGGTCAGCCGGGCCGGTACGAGGTTGGCCGCGTCGTCGAGCCGCGCGGCCGCCGTACCGAAGCGCCGGTACCGGGTCGACCGGTGTCCCACCATGGCGTCGAGGGTGTTGACCGCGCGGTACCCGACGAGCCCGGGCAGTCCCGCGAGGGCGCCCCAGACGAGCGGGGCCACTTCCGCGTCGGAGCTGTTCTCCGCGACCGACTCGATCGTCGCCCGGGACAGGCCCTCCTCGTCCAAAGTGGACGGGTCCCGGCCACAGAGGTGGGGCAGGCGTTCCCGGGCAGCGGGCAGGTCACCGCGCTCCAACTCGTCGGCCAGGACGGTCGCCTCGCGGCGCAGACTCGTACCGCCGAGGACGATCCAGGTGGTCGCGGCGACCAGTCCTGCCCGTACCCACGGATGGTGGCGGGTCGCCGCGGTGGCCGCCGTCGCGAACGCGACCGGTGCCCCCACCGCGATCGCGGCGAACCCGACCCCGGCGCGGCGATCCGGGGCGTAGAGCCTCTGCTCGAGCGCGGCGGCGGCCCGGCCGAAGCCGGCGACCGGATGCCACCGGCGCGGGTCACCGAGCACCGCGTCCAGCACCGCCCCGGCAACCAGACCGCCGCCGTGTGCGAGGGCCAACGCCACCCGCCGATCCCGACCCGCCATTTCGCCCCTCTCCGTCCGCCGGTCCGCACGGTCGGCGTCGCGTTCCCTGTGCCGCGACGCCGACCGCCGCCTCGGGCAGCCTAGCCAGCCCCGTTGACCCCCTCGCCGGGCTGGCCGCGGCGCCGGAGGAGTTGGTGCACCCGCTGGTGCGAGATCTCCAGCATCACCCCGAGGTCCCGTACGGACAGTCCGGGCGCCAACGCGATCACCCGCTCGGTCAGTCCCCGGGCCCGTTCCTCGGCCACCTGAGCCGCGCGCCGGGCCGCCCGTACCCCGGCGACCAGCCGGTCGAGCGCGGCGTCCCCGGTGTGGAAGTCGTACTCGACCCAGCCCCGGCCCAGCAGCCCGCGTACCCGCCGGTCCAGCGCGTACAGGCTCCCGGCCCGGCGCTGTGCGGCCAGCTCGGGTATCTCCGCCCGCCAGCCCCGGTCGTCGCGCGTCACCACCACCCGAGGGCCCAGTTCCCCAGCCACCGCACGCTCCCCCCATGAACCGACACACCGCAGTGATCGACGGTCAGCCGCGGGCGCCCGCAAGGGACTGCTCGTCGGCGCCGCCGGCCGGAACGATCGGGCTGGTGTCGTAGACCGCCGGGTCGAACTCGTCGAACAGCTCGCTGTCCGGCGGCAGATCGTCGGGTCGACCCGGGTCGTCCATCGGCTCGGTCAGCTCGCCGCCGATCGCCGCCGCGCTGGTCGCGTCGTTGATCATGTCGGTCGAGCCGGGCGGCCTGCGCCGGGCGAACTTGTCGACGCCGCGGTTGAGGTCGTGGCCGACCGAGAGCGCATCCAGCTCGTACGTCGTGCGCTTGTTGCCCTGGTCGTCCAGCCAGTCCCGGCTGTAGAGCCGCCCGTAGACGATCAGCGGGTCACCGAGCTGTACGGACACCGACACGTTCTCGCCGAGCCGGCGCCAGCACGCCACGCGTACCCGCAGCGTGTCGCCGTCGACCCACTGACCGCGCTCCTTGTCGAACCGGCGCGACGTGGACGCAATCTTGAATGTCACCACGAACGCGCCGGTGACGCTCGTGCGCCGCCATTCCGGTGCGGTCAGCACGTTGCCGACCACGGTGACCGGGGTATCGAACATGCTCTCTCCTGACGATCGGGCCCGGCGCCAGGGCCGGACGGCTGGGTTCCGCTCGGGACGTACCGTGCCCGACGCCACTGCCCTGCGCCAGGCACCCGACCCCGATCTGTGGACAGCGAGGGTGCATGTGGACAACCGAACGATCTTTCAAGTGATCTGCTATGGACGAGGTACCGTCCAGAACGTGGAGACCGACATCCTCGGCAGCGGATACCTACGCCGCACTTTTGATCTGGGCAGCGACGACGAGGGACCGGTGGTCGCGACGCTGGTCAGCCGGCCCGCGCCACGCTCGACCGGTCGCGCCGTCCTCTACGTGCACGGCTACGCCGACTACTTCTTCCAGGCGCACCTGGCCGACTACTACGTCGAGCGGGGCATCCACTTCTACGCCCTCGATCTGCGCAAGTACGGCCGGAGCCTGCTCCCCCACCAGACCCCCAACTTCGTCCGGGACATCCGCGAGTACTTCCCGGAGATAGACGCGGCCGTCAAGACCATCCGATCGGAGGACGGGCACGAACGGCTGCTGCTCAACGCGCACTCGACCGGCGGCCTGGTCGCCGCGCTGTGGGCGCACCACACCCGCGCCGACGCCCCGGTCGACGCGATCTTCCTGAACAGCCCGTTCTTCGAGTTCAACGTGAACCGGATGACCCGCCAGACGGTCGGGTCGCTGTACGACGTGATCTCCCGGTTCCGGCCGTATGCCCGGCTGCCGCTCGGTCTGTCGACCGCGTACGGCCACAGCATCCACGTCGACCACCACGGCGAGTGGGAGTTCGAGACGACCTGGAAACCGATCGTGGGTATCCCGGTCCGGGCCGCCTGGCTCACCGCGATCCGGGCGGCGCACGCGCAACTCCGTGCCGGCCTGGATATCCAGGTACCGGTGCTGGTGGCCTGTTCGACGCGCAGTTACCGCAAGCCGATCTGGAGCGAGGCGGCGATGAGCGCGGACGCGGTTCTCGACGTCGAGCACATCGCGGCGTACGCCTGCCGGCTCGGCCGGCACGTCACGCTGGTACGCATCGACGGCGGCCTGCACGATCTGGTGCTGTCCGCACCGCCGGTACGGGAGAAGGTATTCGCCGAACTCGATCACTGGCTGGACGCCTACCTGCCGGGGTAGACATCCCAGTCCCCGCCGCGGCGGATCAGCAGGCCGTGCAGCAGCAGGTGCGGACCGCGGGCGAAGAACACCCGATCCACGGCGCGGCGCGCCTTGGCGATACCCGACGGCGAGTGCGAGCCGGTGAGGATCACGACGTCCCGCGCGGGTACCCCGATGACGAGGTCGCCCGGGACCGACCCGGCCAGCTCGTCCCAGAACGCGTCGGCGAGAACCACGCTGGACTCCAGGCCGGAGAACGAGAGCATCAGCGCCGGCGGCTGGCCGTGGATCTGCACCCGGTCGACCATCAGGTCCAGGTATCCGGCGGCACGCCGACGCAGCTCCCGCCGGGTGAGGTCGAGACGGTCAAGGTCGCGCCAGGTGACCAGGCGCTCGCCGAACGGCGGCCCGATGGTGTACCCGACGAGCAGCCCGTCAAAGTACTCGTCGAGTACGTGCTGGTCGCTGTACGCACCGTCATCGGGCGACACCAGCAGCGGGAGGACGGTGGCGCTCGTTACCTGCTGCACACTCAGAAAGCTAATCGGTGAAGCCGAATATGAGAAACCCTCCGTTCGGTCCTGACCTGCGACTACGCGGTCCGTACGAGGCTGGCCGGTAATGGTCTGGGGTCCGGTGCACCCGGGACGGTAACCTCTGACAAGCCGGACTCGCGCTCGTAGCTCAGTGGATAGAGCAGAGGACTTCTAATCCTAAGGTCGCAGGTTCGAATCCTGCCGGGCGCACAGCCAGCCGACAGGCGTGGACCAGCCAAGCAGGGTGGTACCCGGGCCTGAAGGGCCTGCGGGACAGCAGGCTCTGTAGTACGGCTTCGGGGCATGAGTTCTTCGTCACCATCGCTGGGGCTGAA
>VAXX01000471.1:6449-10008 GCA_005885115.1 Actinomycetota bacterium
CGGCCCCACGGTGGGCCAGGCGCAGACCGCCGCGCTGTCGTACTACTCGGCCCTCCAGCGGCACGACTATCCGGAGGCGTACGCCGTGCTGGGGCCGCACGCGACGGTGACCGTTGACGGGCAGCCCCGCGTGATCGACTCGGTGGACACGCTGTCCTCCCTCGCCCAGGCCGCCGACCGGAAGGCTGGCGGGATCACGGCCTACACCTTCACCGATGGGCAGTTCGAGGCGGGTGCGACGACCGCCGACCTGACCGTACGGGTGACCCGCGCCGGCGGCGTGTACGACGTCCACGTCCAGATGACGTTCACCGACGGCGCGTGGCGGATCCTGCGCGTGGACCGGATGTGACGTTTACCTTCGTGGTCCCCCACCGCGCTTATCCTGGCGAGGAGGTGCGATGGCCCCGCTACCGGAGGACTTCGCCGAGTTCGTCGCCGCCCGGTCGGCCGCGCTGCTGCGGGCGGCCTGGCTGCTGACCGGCGACGCCGGACGGGCCGAGGACCTCCTGCAGACCGCGCTCGCCGGCGTCTGGCCGCGGTGGGGCCGCATCGTCGCTGGTGGGAGCCCGGAGGCGTACGTCCGCAAGGCGCTGTTCTCGACGTACCTGTCGTGGCGGCGGCGCCGCTGGCGGTTCGAGGTACCGGCGCCGGTGCCGGAACCCGCCGGGGCGCAGGACGTCGGGGCGGAGCTGGCCGAGCGGGACGCGGTACGCCGGGCGCTGGCCCGGCTGTCCCGGCAGCAGCGCGCGGTGGTGGTGCTGCGGTACGTCGAGGATCTGTCGGTGGCCGAGACCGCGCAGGTGCTGCGGTGCTCGGAAGGAACGGTCAAGGTGCAGGCCGGCCGGGCTCTGGCCGCGCTGCGGATGGATCCACACCTGAGGGCGGACGGCGATGCGGAGGTACACCGGTGACTGACGACATCCGGGGCGCGCTGATCCGCGCCGTACCACCGTTGACGGCGCCACCGGACCGGATCGCGCAGGTGCGGCGGCGGGCCGCCCGCACGCGCGGCCGCCGCACGGCGCTCTCGCTCATCGCGGCCGCCGCGGCCACCGGGCTCGCCATCGCCACCCCGGCACTGCTGTCCGCGGCCGGCTCCGGCCGGGCCGACAGCCGCACCGCCGGCGACCGTCCGGCGAACCAGCCGTTCCCCACCGGCGCGGCGCCGACGAGCGGCCCGGCGGGCCCGGACGGCACAGACGGGGTGGGTACCGGGCGCTGCCCCGCCGAACTCGACCTGATGAGCCAGACCCCCGCCGTCGTGGCCGGCCAGGACCAGAGGCTGCCGGCGCTGCCGCTGCGCGCGGTGACCCTGTGCCGGTACCGCCATGTCGCGTTCGACCTGAGTGCGGGTACGGCCCGCCGGCGCGCCGGCCCCGTCCAGGCACCGCCCGGCGAGTTCGGTGCACCGGTCGACACGTACGTCGACCAGCGCATCTGGCGACCGCCGTCGACCGCGCCGGGTACCCCCAGCCCGGGCGCCTCGCCACCGTCCGGCGGCTGCCTGATGCCCTCGCCGTGGAAGGACGTCAGCGTGGACATCGTCCACACCGTCGACGCCCGGGGGATCGCCCGCCAGTACCTGCTCATGCGGATCACCTGCGCCAACCCCGACGCGCCGCAGCCGGCCAGACAACTGGAGGCGGCCGTCGACCGGCTCCTGGGCCCGCCCTGACCGGCCGCGACGAACCCCGGGGGAAACTTGGCCCGTCGGCGGCATCGGAACAGCCCGGTGCGGGTAGAGTGGGCGCTGTTGCAGTCGTAGTTCCACGTACGTTTGTCAGTGAGCGCCCGCGGAAGTGTGACGGTGGGCGGTTCATGGACGACGGTCCTGAATTGACCCACAGCGACCCGGTATTGACATGGTAGTCGGACCGGTATGTTTCCAAGGAGAAGAAGCAGTGGTGCAGGGAACCGTCAAGTGGTTCAACGCGGAAAAGGGTTTCGGGTTCATCACCCCGGACGGGGGCGGTCCGGACGTGTTCGTCCACCACTCCGCGATCCAGTCCAGCGGATACCGCAGCCTGGACGAGAACCAGCGGGTGAGCTTCGAAATCACCCAGGGGGCCAAGGGCCCGCAGGCGGAGCAGGTACAGCCGGTCTGACGCACGTCTTCGTTGCCGGGCCGGTCCGCCGGCCCGGCAACGAACGGCCTCAGTACCGCGTGGGCGACGTCCTCGGGCTGGCCCACCCGGCGTACCGGATTATTGGCCGCGTCCGCGGCCTGCATCGCCTCGAAATCGACGCCCACCCGCGCGGCCACCGACGCCGTCATGTCGGTGACGATGAAGCCCGGCGCGACCGCGTTGACGGTCACCCCGAACGGGCCCAGCTCGATCGCGAGCGTCTTGGTGAAGCCCTGCAGCCCGGCCTTTGCCGCGGCGTAGTTGGCCTGGCCCCGGTTGCCCAGCGCGGACGTACTGGAGATATTGACGATCCGGCCCCACTTCGCCGCGCTCATGTAACGCTGCGCGGCGCGGCTCATCAGGAACGAACCCCGCAGGTGTACGGCGAGCACCGAATCCCAGTCCTCGTCGGTCATCTTGAACAGCAGGTTGTCCCGCACGATGCCGGCGTTGTTCACCAGGACCACCGGCTCGCCGAGGTCGGCCGCGACCCGGGCCACGGCGGCCTCCACCGACGGCGAGTCCGCCACGTCGACCCCGACGCCGAGCGCGCGTCCGCCGGATTTCTCAACGGTGGCAACGGTTTCGGCGGTGGCATCGGCGTCGAGGTCGAGCACGGCCACCGCGTACCCGTCGGCGGCCAGCCGCTTGACGGTGGCGGCGCCGATGCCGCGCGCCGCTCCGGTGACGATGGCAACCCGTTGCTGTGTCACAGTTTCTCCGTTCCTCACAGGTGCGCGGTCTGGGTGATGCCGCCGTCGAGGACGAGGGTCTGCCCGGTGACCCACGCGGCGTCCGCGGAGGCGAGGTAGGCGACCGCGGCGGCGACGTCGTCGGGATTTCCCAAGCGCCCCAAGGGGTACGCCTCGGAGACCTCCGCTTCGCGGCCCTCGTACAGGGCCCGGGCGAACTGGGTACGCACGACGGCCGGCGCGACCGCGTTGACCCGTACCTCGGGCGCCAGCTCAAGGGACAGTTGCCGGGTGAGGTGGATCAGGGCGGCCTTGCTGACCGCGTACGCCCCGAGTCCGCGCGCCGGTTCCAGCCCGGCGATCGAGGCCACGTTGACGACCGCCCCGCCGTGCGCACGCAGCGAGGCGTCGTACGCCGTACGCACCCAACCGAGTACGCCGAACACGTTGACGTCGAACACCTTCCGTACCGCGGCGGGGTCGACCTCCAGCAGCGGCCCGAAGACCGGGTTGATGCCGGCGTTGTTGACCAGCAGGTCGAGCCGCCCGTACGCCTCGATCGCGGCCCCGACCGTCTCCGCCTGGTGGGCGGGATCGTCGGCCTTGCCGGCCACGCCGAGCGCGTACGCCTGCCCGCCCAGCTCCTTGACGGCGGTGGCGAGCGGTTCGGCGTTGCGGGCGGTCAGGCAGACCCGCCACCCGTCGCGTACCAGACGCTGGGCGATCGCCAGCCCGATC
>VAXX01000472.1 GCA_005885115.1 Actinomycetota bacterium
GTCGGCAGGCCGAGGTCGGCGCACACGTCGATGAGTACCCGCTCGACCCGCCGGACGTACGCGACCACGTCCACCGGATCGGGCAGCCGCAGGACCGGGTACCCGACGAGCTGTCCCGGCCCGTGCCAGGTGATCTTCCCGCCCCGGTCGACCTCGACCACCGGCGTACCGTCGGCGGGCCGGTCCCACGGCTGCGTGCGCTTGCCCGCCGTATAGACCGACGGGTGCTCGAGCAGCAGTACGGTCGGCGGCTCGGTACCGTCGGCCACCGCCCCGTGCAGCCGGCGCTGCTCCTGCCAGGCCAGCGTGTACTCGACGAGCCCGGCGCGGACCGCGCGCAGCGGAAGCGTGGTAGTCACGCCGCCAAGCGTAGCCACCCCGGTGGGACAGTTCACAGCGTCGGGGTCGGGACAGCGACTCTCAGCAACCAGCGCCTAGGCTCGGGCCGGAGACAGTCAGCCTCAACGGGGAGGGGCACCATGACCGCCGTAGACGACGTCGAGCGGACCGTCGCACCGCCACCGGCCGGTACCGGTGGCATCGTGCGTTGGCTGGTCCCGGCGCTGGCGATCATCGCCTGGCTCGTGGTCGGCGGCAGCCTCGGGCCGCTCGCGGCGAAGACCTCGGACGTGCAGAAGAACGACAACTCGTCGTACCTGCCGCAGAGCGCCGAGTCGACCAGGGCGCAGAACCTGCTGACCGGCTTCACCAAGGCGCAGTCCAGCGCCGCGATCGTCGTGTACACCCGGGCCAGCGGCCTGACCGCCGCGGACCGGCAGAAGATCGAGGGGGACAAGCGCGACTTCGGCGGCGAGCTCGGCCCCCAACTGGTCGGCCTGCCGCAGGGGCCGTTCTACAGCAGGGACGGCCAGGCCGCGGAGCTCATCCTGCAGTTCGCCGCGACCGACCCCAACGCGCTGGGCGACGGCGTCCAGGTGATCCGCGCCCAGGCCAAGAACACCCCGGGCCTGTCCGCGAACGTGGCCGGGCCCGCCGGCCTGTTCGCCGACTTCGGGGCGGCATTCAAAGGCATTGACGGGGTACTGCTGGTCGTCACCGGGATCATCGTGCTGGTCATCCTGATCCTCGTGTACCGCAGCCCGATCCTGCCCTTCGTGGTCCTCGGCTCGGCGGCGTTCGCGCTGGCCGTGGCCAACGGCGCGGTGTACCTGCTGGCCAAGCACAACCTCGTCACGCTGACCGGGCAGAGTCAGGGCATCCTGGACGTCCTGGTGCTCGGCGCCGGTACCGACTACGCGCTGCTGCTGGTCTCCCGGTACCGCGAGGAACTGCGCCGGTACCCAGGTCGTTTCCAGGCGATGCGGGTGGCCTGGCGGGCCGTGCTGGCCCCGGTCCTGGCCAGCGGCGGCACCGTCATCGTCGCCCTGCTGTGCCTGCTGCTGTCGGACCTGAAGTCCAACCAGAGCCTCGGCCCGGTCGGCGGGCTCGGCATCGTCGCGGCCCTGCTGGCCATGCTCACCCTGCTGCCGGCGGTCCTGGCGCTGATCGGCCGGACCGCGTTCTTCCCGTTCCGGCCGCATTTCCAGTCGCACCCGGCGGAGGAGCACGGCGTGTGGGGCCGGATCGCGCGGACCGTCGGGCGCCGGGCCCGCTGGGTCTGGATTGTGACCGCGGTCGTGCTGCTGGCCATGTCGGCCGGGCTGTACCGGCTCAACGCCAACGGGATCGCGCTGGACAGGTCGTTCGTCACCACGCAGGACTCGACGGTCGGGCAGAAGGTGCTGGGCGAGCACTTCCCCGCCGGTACCGGCAACCCGACCGTCGTCATCGCCCGGGCCGACCAGCTCGGGCCGGTGCTCGACGCGGTACGGCAGACCGGTGGCGTGGCCCAGGCCGTCCCGTACACCGGCGTACCGGACGGTGCGGTGCTGCCGCCGGGCGTACCGGCGCCGAAGCCGGTCGTGGTGGACGGCAACGTCCGGATCGACGTGACGCTGGACACCGCCCCGGACAGCACGGCGTCGCACGGCGTCATCCGGGCGCTGCGTACCTCGGTCCACGCCGTACCCGACGCCCAGGCGAAGGTCGGCGGGTTCAGCGCGATCAACATGGACGTCCAGGACACCGCCAAACGGGACCGCAGCCTGATCATCCCGCTCGTACTCATCGTGGTGTTCCTGATCCTGGTGTTGCTGCTGCGCTCGTTCCTCGCGCCGCTCGCGCTGATCGCCACGGTCGTGCTGTCGTTCCTCGCCACCCTCGGCGCGTCCGGCTTCGTGTTCCGCGACGTGTTCCACTTCGCCGGCGCGGACTCGGCGTTCCCGTTGTTCGCCTTCGTGTTCCTGGTCGCGCTCGGGGTCGACTACAACATCTTCCTGATGACCCGGGTCCGCGAGGAGGCGGCCAAGCGGGGACACCGCGCCGGTACCCTGGCCGGGCTCACCGTCACCGGTGGCGTGATCACCAGCGCGGGGCTGGTGCTCGCGTCCACGTTCGCGGCGCTGTCCGTACTCCCGCTGGTGTTCCTCGCCGAACTCGCCTTCACCGTCGCGTTCGGCGTGCTGCTCGACACGTTGATCGTCCGCTCCCTGCTGGTCCCGGCTCTGACGGTCGAGATGGGCCGGGTGTCGTGGTGGCCGAGCCGGCTGTGGCGCGGGCAGCCGTAGCGTAAAACTGGGGTATGTCGATCGCTGGCGTCACCCGGGAACTGCTCGTCCGTTACCTGGACAGTTGGGCGCCGGCCGCGCTGCACGGCGCCAAGCGGGCGACCTTCGCGCAGGTCTGGGCGGGGGAGCCGGACGCCGAGGCGGCCGAGGCGGCGCTGCGGGTGTTCGGCGAGTTCGCCGACCGGCTACGCGGGCGGCGGCTGGCCATGCTGGTGATCGCGCCGTCGGTCGCCGACCTGTCCGCACGCCTTTCGGCGGTACCGGCGCCGGGCGAGCTGGCGGTACACGCCGTCGACGGCGGCCCGGAGCTGTTGCCCGCCGTCCTCAAGGCGGCCAGCGCGGCGGCCGCGCCCCTGTTCGCGTACATCGACACCGAAACCACCGACGCCGCGCCGCCGTTGACCGCGGTCGCCGCGGGCAAGCCTGGCGAGGTGCTGTGGCGCACCGCCGCCGGTACCTGGGACGGGTGCCGCAAAGCCTTACGGGACAACGGATTCGGGCTGACCACCGGGGTGGAGCTGGTCGAGGGTACGCACTCCCGGCTGCTCGCCTTCGGCACCTCGTCCGCCAAGCACATGGAGGCGTTCAAGGACGCCATGTGGGCGGTGGACGAGTACGCCGGGGTCCGGTACCGGGATCCGACCGACCCGGACGGTCATGCCGTGGACATCTCGTTGCAGCCCAATCCGGGCCCGCTGCGCCGGGAACTGCTGGCCCACCTGGCGTCGGCCGGCGAACGTGCGGTGACCCAGCTCCGGCACTTCACCCTCACCGAGACGATCTTCCGGGCCTCCGACGCGGTACGCACGATCACCGCCCTCGTCTCGTCCGGCGCCGTCGTCCGTACCCCGCCGGGCGGCCGCCTGTCCGGCGACGTCCTCATCCGGGTGGATTAGCGACCTGCCAGAGGTACACGTCGTCGACCCGTTGCGGCGGGCCGAACAGGTCGGTACACACGCGCAGCAGTGTGTCGTGCCGCGCGGTCCACCGGCTACCGGCGCCCCCGTCGGACAGGACGATCAGCGACGCCTGCCAGTACGCCAGGTCCTCCTGCGCGTAGTACCGGTCCGCGTCGGTGAGCGTCGGATCGACGTTGTCGTGCAGCGCGATGGTGGTCAGCAGGTCGTCGGTCGGTCGCGGGTAGGTCGGCCCGATCTGGCTGCGCCCGTCCGGCCCGGGGCCGAGGAAGAACCCGTGCGGGATGGCGAACCCGAAGTTCGTCGCGGCCTGCCAGCGCTGCCCGTCCGGCAGCAGGTCCGACGCTGGCGGTACCGGGACCAACGTCTGTCCACTGTGGACATACTTGCGGTAGTCGCCGCTGGCGAAGAAGCGCGGTACCGCATCCCGTGGCGCGGCCGGGATCCACAGCGGTACCACCGGAAGCAGCGCGACCACGAACGCGGCCAGCCAGGTCCGCCTGGGCCAGACCGGCAGTTCCCGCGCCCGGTCCAGCCCCAGCCCGAGCAGGATCCCCACGATCGGGATGATCATCAGCGCGAACCGGGCCGGCAGCGCCGAATCGAAGATCGGCAGCCGGGCCAGCGCCGCGTACGGCAGCGGCACCGGCGTGCGGATGCCTTCCCACTTCAGCCGGGGCCCGAGCGCGATCACGGTCAGCACCAGACCGGTCACGCCGAGCGCCCGCACGCCGCGGTTGCGCCACAGCACCCCGAGGCAGACCAGCGCGAGGACCAGCAGCGCCGGGCCGAAGAACGTGGTCTCCTCACTCCAGTTCGGCGCCAGCCGCCCCCACGGGCCGACCAGCCGGCCCAGACTCAGGTAGGGCAGCGCCGCGAAGGCCGCGAGATCCTCGCTGTGCACGCCCTGGTTGAAACCGATGCCCTGGTACCGCTGCGGGCCCGCGAACTGCATATACAAGGGGTACGCGAGGCAGGCGCCCGCCACGATCGCGGTGACCCCGAGTCCGCGCAGGAACGCCGGTGCCGCCGCCCGTACCCGGTCCCGGTGCAGCAGCGACCAGAACAGGATGAACAGCGCGGTGGCCAGGCCGATGAAGAACGTCAGCTCGGCGGCCATCGAGAACTGCACGACCAGCAGCAGCCCGAGTACCACCCCGTTGCGCCAGGCCCGGCCCGGTTCCCGCAGCCGGATCAGCCGCCAGGCGATCAACGGCGCGAGGAAGCCCGACGTGAAGTTGAGGTGCCCGTTGGCGTGCGAGACGATCCCCGGGGCGTACCCGCAGAACAGCCCGCCGAGTACGGCCGCCGCCCGGGTCCGCACGACGTGCCGGGACAGCAGGTGGTACCACGCGTATGGGGTCAGGATCAGGTTCAGCGTCAGGACGACGAGGAAGCTGATCGGCGCGCCGAGCGTGAGGGTGACCGGGGCCAGCACCGTACCCATGACGATCATCGACGTGTTGACCGCCAGGTTGGCCCCGACCGGGTAGTTGAGCAGGGTCGTCCACAGTGGATCGGTGCCGTGCGTGACCGAGTGCGCGGCGTACGACAGCAGCCACTCGAACAGCGCCTGGTCGCCCTGGTTGTGCCCGATGACCCGGTGGTACGGATCGAGCCACATCGCGAACGTCAGGTACAGCCCGCCGGCGACGCAGGTCGCGAGCATCAGCAGGTCGGCCCGCCGGTCGCGCCCGGGGTGGGACGGGGGCGCCTCCTGCGCCACCGCGGCGTCGTCGCGTTCGGCGACCGCGGTCACCGGCCCACGCTCCAGCGCAGCGCCGACTCCAGGTCCGGGTGGGTGAACCGGTACCCGGCGGCGGTCAGCACCGCCGGCAGTACCCGCTGGCTCATCAGCGCCTCCCCACCGAACTGTCCGAGTACGAGTCTGAGCGCGAACCCCGGCACCGGCAGCACGGCCGGACGGTGGAGCACCCGACCGAGAGTACGGCTGAACTCGGCGTTGCGTACCGGCGCGGGTCCGGTCAGGTTCACCGGACCGGCGACCTCGGCAGTGAGCAGGAACTCGACGGCGGCCACCCAGTCGGCGAGCGAGATCCACGGCAGCCACTGCCGGCCGTTCCCGAGTTGGCCGCCCAGCCCGAGCCGGAACAGCGGCAGCATCGGCTTGAGCAGCCCACCGCCGCGACCGACCACCACGCCGGTACGCAGGAGGACCACCCGGGTACCGGCCTTTCCGGCCGGCGCCGTGGCCGCCTCCCACGCCTGGCACACCTGCGGGAAGTACCCGTCGCCGGCCGGCGACGTCTCGTCCACCTCGGTGTCGCCGGTGTCCCCGTAGAACCCGACCGCCGACGAGTTGAGCAGTACGCCGGGCGGCCGTCCCGCCGCCGCGATCGCCGCCGCCAGCGTCGCCGTGGAGCCGACCCGGCTGGACCGGAACAACGCCCGGTACGCGTCGTCCCACCGCCGGTCGGCGACCCCGACCCCGGCGAGGTTCACCACGGCGTCTGCGCCGTCGACGACGGCGCCTCGTGTCCGGCCGCCCGCAGCCGGGGTACCAGAGCGCCGCCCAGGAAGCCGGACGAGCCGCCGATGACGATCCGCACGCCGCTACAGGCCCAGCTCCGCCTCGAACTGGCCGGACTCCAGGCGCTCCTTGACCGTACCCAGGAACCGGGCCGCGTCGGCGCCGTCGACCAGCCGGTGGTCATACGACAGGGCGAGGTACACCATCGAACGCGGCACGATGATCTCGCCGAGGTTCGGGTCGTCGACGACCACGGCCCGGCGTACCACCGTGCCGGTGCCGAGGATGGCGACCTGGGGCTGGTTGATGATCGGCGTGTCGAACAGGGCACCCCGGCTCCCGGTGTTGGTGAGCGTGAAGGTACCTCCGGACAGCTCGTCGGGCGTCACCTTGTTGGTACGGGTCCGCTCGGCGAGGTCGGCTATCCGCCGGGCCAGCCCGCCCAGGTTGAGGTCACCCGCGTTGCGGATCACCGGCACCATCAGGCCCCGGTCGGTGTCCACCGCGATGCCCAGGTGCTCGGCGTCGTGGTAGGTGACCGTACCGGCCTCGGTGTCGATCG
>VAXX01000568.1 GCA_005885115.1 Actinomycetota bacterium
CCTGGTCGGTGACCTCGCGCAGTCGACCGGACCCTGGGCGCGGGACACCTGGGACGAGGTCACCGGCCACCTGCCGAGCCGCTACCCGACCACGATCGCCCCCCTCCGGTACGGCTACCGGGTGCCCCGGCAGGTGTACGCCCTCGCCGCCGAGCTCCTGCCGGTGGCCGCCCCGACCGTCACGCCCCCCGAGGTGGTCCGGGACGGCCCCGCCGCCCCGGGCATCCACCGGGTCGGGTTCGCCGCGCGGGCCACCCAGGTCGCGGCACTCGCGATCGGGTACGCGGCGGACGGGCAGTTCGTCGGCATCGTCTGCCCGGTGCGGTGCCGTCGGGAAACCGAGGCGGCGCTGGCCGCCGCCGGTGCGCAGTGGAGCAGCGCCGAGCGCGGGGAGCTGGGCGCGTCGATCAACCTGGTCAGCCCGCGGGAGGCGAAGGGCCTGGAGTTCGACGCGGTGATCGTGGTGGAGCCCGAGCAGATCGTCGCCGATGACGAGCGCGGCCACCGGATGCTGTACGTCGCGCTCACCCGCACGACCCGGTACCTGGACATCGTCTGCGTCGGGGAGCCCGTCCCGCTGTTCACGCCGGTCCGGCCGCGCGAGCCGGGGACGGAGAGCGCCGGGTTCGGCGACCGGGACGTACGCCGGCTCGCCGAGCACCTGGCCGGTCAGCTCCAGGGTGCCGCTCCGCGCTCGTACTGGAGTGCGGTGCTGGACGAGGCCCGACGGCTGCTCGACTGAGCCTGACCCGGGTGAGCCTGACGCCGGTGAGCCTCACCCGTGGGCGGGTCGACCGATCGCGTCGGAGTCGCCGCGCCGGCCGACCGTCCACTGGACGAGGGCCCGCAGCGTGGTCTCCTTGACCGCGTTGCTGGCCACCGCGATGCCCAGCTCCTTGGCCAGCGCCCGGTACTGCGGCACGGTGAGCTTCAGGTCGAGCAGGTACTGGCGGGCCGCGCCCGGGTCACCGATCGCGGCCAGGTCGGCGCGTACCCGCTGCGCCGGTACCGCCGGCTTGGCCGGCGTACGTGACCCGGGCGCCGGCCGGCCACCACGGGGTACCAGCTCCAGCTTCGCGCTACCCTCCGCCAGGTCGGCCAGTTGGTCGCTGGGCAGCTTGCGGATGAACTCCGCCACCTTGAGCAGGACGGCGTGGGTCAGATCGGCCGGGTCGGTCACGGGGTGCTCCTAGATCCGGATCTTCGCGAGGAACTCGTTGGTGAGCTCCTGCAGCTCGTACTGGACGGTGGGGTTGCCGTCCGCGACCAGCACGGCGGGGACGCCGGTCTCGCCCGCCGTCGCGAACAGGGTCTTGCTCTCCCGGATCATCTGCCGGAAGACCGGGATCTCCAGCGACCCCGGCTGGTCGATGTAGTTGCGCGAGGCGATGATCGGGCCGGCGCTAGCGTACTGGACCATGGTCAGTACCACGCCCAGGATCGTCGGGTTGATCCGGTCGGGGCCGGGACCGACCACCCGGTTGTAGTCACCGACCAGTTCCGACAGCTTCCGGCGCAGGTAGTCGATGCCCAGGCGCGCAGTCCAGCAGGACGGTGTCGTACTCCTCGAACGCCGGGTCGGCGAGCGCCTGCGCGAGCGCCCGGTGCAGCGAGAGGTAGCGCGGGCTGCCGTGCTGGAACCGGGAACCGCCGAGGTGCGCGGCGAAGTCCAGGTCCACGTCGATCAGGCCCAGGTGCGAGGCGAGCAGGTCCAGCCGCCCGGACCCGTACCGGTTGACGGCCTCGTTGACGATCGGCGGGGTGACGACGTACTTGTGCAGGGCGGCCGGGGCGCCGGAGAGTACCGAGCCGTACCACTGGAGGATCGTCCGCTCGTCGGCGAGCTGCCGCTCCCACTCGGTGGCCCGGTAGAACGAGAAGGTGAGGCTGGCCTGCGGATCCAGGTCGACCAGCAGCACCCGCCGGCCCCGGCGGGCCAGTTCGGCGCCGATGTTCGCGGTCAAGGTCGTCTTACCGACGCCGCCCTTGTAGTTGATGATCGAGACGACGGGCGGCATGGGGGCAGCATGCCCGCCGGGGCCGAGGACGGTCAATCGTCGAGGCTGGCGTCTTCCAGGTCCAGGCGGCGTTGCAGCTCCCGGCGGGTGGCCGCGCCGATCTCCCCGTCGCCGTACAGCCGGGTCAGCTCGGCGGCCTCGATCGCGATCAGGTCGCGGCGCAGCCGCCGCAGTCCCGGTCCGAGCGGGGCGCCATCGCCCGGTCGGGCCAGCCGGGTCCGGGTCAGCTCGCGTAGCTGCTCGACCGTGGCGGCCGGCGCGGCCTCCAGTCGCGCCACCTCGTCGAGGTGGGCCAGCGCCGCCCCGGTCATCGCGGCACGCGCCCGGGCCTGCTCGTCGCGGGCGTGCCCGGGCGGCAGCGCGACCCCGGACCACCGCACCAGCGGGCCGAGCGTGGTGCCCTGCACGACCAGGGTGGTGGCGATGACGGCGGTGGTCAGCAGCAGCACCAGATCGCGGTATTCCAAAGGGGTACCCGCACGGGTGGCCAACGGGATGGACAGCGCCGCGGCCAGTGGTAGGACGCCCCGGGCGCCGGCCCAGGACACCACCGCCGGTACCCGCCAGGACGCCGACCCGCCGTGCCGGCGCTGGATCACGATCGACAGCGGGAAGACCCACAGCGCCCGTACGGCCAGCAGGGTCCCGGTGACCGCCGCCGCCTGGAGTACCCAGCCCCAACTGTGCCCGTCCACCGCGCGTACCAGGGTCGGCAGTTGCAGCCCGATCAGGCTGAACACCACGCTCTCCAGCAGGAAGATCACCGTGTCGTAGACGGCGTGCAACTGGAGCCGGATCTGCGCGTTCGTCAGCCGGGTGGCCTGGCCGGCGAGGATCACGCTGGCCACCACGACGGCGGTGATGCCGGAGACGTGCGCCGACTCGGCCAGCACGTACGCCGCGTACGGGGTGACCAGCGCGGTCACCGTCTCCAGCACCGGGTCCTCGGTACGCCGCCGGATCAGCGCCACACCGGCGGCCACCACCGCGCCGATGCCGGCGCCGCCGCCGGCCGCGAGCAGGAAGTCCAGGCCGGCCCGACCCCACGGGACGGTACCGCCGACGACCGCGAACGCGGTGGCGACCCGGAACAGGACGAGGCTGGTCGCGTCGTTGAACAGGCTCTCCGCCTGGATCAGCGCGTGCAGCCGGGGCGGCAGCGGGAGCCGGCGACCCAGCGCGGTGACCGCGACCGGGTCGGTACTGGCCAGCACGGTACCCAGGACGAAGGCCATCGGCGTGGACAGCGGGGTGAGCGCGACCGCCACCCCGGCGACCGCCGCCGCCGAGGCGAGGACCAGACCCAGCGCCAGTACGGTCACCGGGCGCC
>VAXX01000569.1 GCA_005885115.1 Actinomycetota bacterium
TTGCCGGTGCCGATGTCCACGCCCCGGGCCAGGTACTCGAACATGTCCGTGCGGCCGTCCGGGCGCTTCTTCCGGGACAGCTTCGGGATCAGCTCCGAGCTCGGGATGCCGAGCACCGAGCGCAGCGCCTCAGCGGTCGGCTGCACCTCCTTCGCGGAGATCAGCGACGGGTCGGCGTAGACGTAACGGGCCGCGACGCTCTGCGCGAGCACATGCCCGGACCGGTCCTCGATCGCCCCGCGCGGGGCGAACAGCACCTCGTTGGCCAGCCGGTCGTGCAGCCCTTCCCGGGCGATCTTCCCGGCGTCGGTGAGCTGGAGGCCGACCAGCCGGATCGCGACGACCGTGAACATCACCAGCACCAGCACGGTGGCCACCCGCAGGCGGCGGGCCGGTTCGGCCAGCCGCGGCGCCCGCCTGGGCTTGCGCGCCGGGCGGCGGGGCGCGGCCTTGGCGGGCCGGGATCTACCGGTCCGTGGTGGCGTGGCCGCCGTGCGCTGGCGCGGCGCCGCGGCTTTTCTGGGGGTACGCACCTCCGCCGGCTCGCCGTGCAGCAGTTCCAGGGCCGGCCGGAAGGGATCGCGGGTACCGGACTCGCGGACGGTCCGCCCGCGCGGGGTGTACCGCCGGGCCTCACCGATCCCGGACCGGGACGGCCGCCGGGTGGTACCGCCACCGCCCGAGCGACCGTGGATCGGTACCACGGTCGGCTCGGGCGGTTCGCGGCGTCCCCGGGGCGGCACGGTTCACCGCCCCGGGGTGGTACCCGACGGCTGCTGGCCGGTGACGCACTGCGCTGCGGTGGCCGGCTGCGGTACGCCGACCGTCTGCCCGTTGGGCAGCTGGAGGTACGCCGGCGTGTTGGACTTCACCATGCCCAGCCGGCAGGCCGCCGCCGCCAGGCTGTTCGGCGATTCCAGGTCGGCCAGCTGCTGGTCCAGCTGCTGCTCCTGCTGGTCCAGGTCGCTGCGCTGGGAGCGCAGCTGGGCCAGCTTGAACGCGTTCTCGTTGATCTTCGTGTTGAGCACCAGGATGCCCAGTACCCCGGCCACCACCACGATCAGTACCAGCGCCACAAACGGCGCCCGCGGCACCGTGACGGGTACCGGCGGGGCGACCCGCAGCCGGGCCTTGCCGGTGCCGGTAGCCGCCTTGCGCGCCGGCGCCGGCGCGAGCGCGGTCGCGCCCCGGGTCGCCAGCTCCTGCTCCTCGAAGTTCGCCAGCCGGTTGCCCCGGCCGGCCCGTACCGGGCTGCGACGCGTGGTCGTCGCGGTCGACGTCGTCATGCCCTCCCCCTCATGTGTTGTCCCCGTGCGGTCCCCGGCCGGTCGCGCCCCCACGCCGCCGGGGTTGGTGCATCGCTTTGAGCTGTACTCGTTTCCGTTCGTCAATCCGTTCCCCGGCCCGCAGCCGCACTGACGCGGCGCGCGGGTTCGCCGCCACCTCCGCCTCGCCGGGCAGCTCCAGGACCACCGGCGCGGTCGACCGGGCCCGGACCGCCATCGCCTGCTTGGTGATCCGGTCCTCCAGCGAGTGGTAGGACAGCACCACCGCCCGCCCGCCGACAGTCAGCCGGTCCAACGCCTGCGGCAGCGCCGCTTCCAACGCCGCCAACTCCCGGTTGACCTCGATGCGAAGCGCCTGGAAGGTGCGCTTCGCGGGGTGGCCACCGGTACGCCGGGCCGGTGCCGGGATCGCTGCCCGGACCAGCTCGGCCAGGTACGCCGACGACGTGATCCGGGCCTTCGCGCGGTCCCGGACGATCGCCGCGGCGATCCGACTCGCGAACTTCTCCTCGCCGTACACCCGCAGGACCCGGGCCAGGGCGCCCGCGTCGTAGGTGTTGACCACCTCCTCCGCGGTACTCCCCTGGCTCTGGTCCATCCGCATGTCCAGCGGGGCATCCTGCGCGTAGGCGAACCCGCGCGCCGGCTCGTCGAGCTGCATCGATGAGACGCCGAGGTCGAACAGCACCCCGTCGATCTCCCGGTACCCCAGCCCGTCGAGTACCTCCGGCAACTCGTCGTAGACCGCGTGCACCAGGTGCGTCCGGTCGGCGTACCGGCTCAGCCGCTCCCCGGCCAGGCGCAGCGCCTGGGGATCGCGGTCCAGCCCGACGAGTACCAGCCGGTCGTACCGGTGCAGCACCGCCTCGGCGTGCCCGCCGAGACCGAGCGTCGCGTCCACATGGATCGCGTCGCGCCCGGAGCGGCCCGGCGCGGAAAGGGCCGGGGCCAGCAGCTCGAGACACCGCTCGAGCAACACCGGGGTGTGCTGCGCCCTGACTCGACCCAAACCGGGTCGACATCCTGCCCCCGTACCGTCAGATCCCCATCCGCGTCGCTCACCTGGCGCCGGGGAAGGGGCGTCAGGAGCGCGAGCGGCTGGAGATCTCGCGGTACGGCGGCGGGATGTCACAGCCCGCCGGGCAGCACCCCCTCCTCGATCCCAGCGAAATCCTCTTCGCTGTCGGCGAGGTAGCTGTCCCAGGACTGCTTGTCCCAGATCTCCACCCGGGTGCTCGCCCCGATCACGACGAGGTCGCGGTCCAGCCCGGCGTACTCCCGCAGGTGGCCCGGGATGGTGACCCGGCCCTGCTTGTCGGGCACCTCATCGTGTGCGCTGGCGAAGAACACCCGGCTGTATGCCCGGGCGGCCTTGTGCGTGACCGGCGTTTCCCGCAACTGCCCCGCGAGCCGCTGGAACTCGGGCATCGGGAACACGTACAGACAGCGCTCCTGTCCCTTGGTGATCACGACACCTCCCGCCAACTCGTCCCGGAACTTCGCGGGGAGGATCAGCCGACCCTTCTCATCCAGACGCGGGGTATGGGTGCCCAGAAACACGACACCACCCCCTCGCCCCGATCCCCCCGGGTCGGACAGTGCCTCCCGGCCCTGCCACTGCGCCCCACTGTACTCCACTTCCCTCCACCGTCAACGTTAAACCAGCCTGTCCAGCCCCGCTCAGAAATCCAAAACCGCAGGTCATTGCGGGTGGCGCGGAGTGGAGGGCGCGGTGGGGTCGCTATGAAGATCAGCAATTTGATAGGGCACGATCACCCGAAAGAGGTGCGGATAAAGGGGGTAAATCGCCGAGCCGGGCACGGACCCCCGCCGCGCGCCCGCCCGGGTGGAGCGGAAGGGAGGACCGCGTTAAGCCCGCGTCAACGTTGCGGGGGCCGCCGTCAAGATCGCGTGAAGATCGGCGGTACCGGCTGCGGAGCGCGGTTCGCTGACAAGGTGCTGAAATGGACCAAGCGACTCGTGGTCGGCCGGCCGCTGCGCAGCGAACGGTTGGGCGAGACGCTGCTACCCAAGCGGTTGGCGCTGCCGGTGTTCTGCTCCGACCCGCTGTCGTCCAACGCGTACGCCACCGAGGAGATCCTGCTCGGGCTCTCCCTGGGCGGGGTGGCACTGCTGCACCTGACGATCTGGGTGGCCCTGGCGGTGATCGTCCTGCTGGCGGTCGTCATCACGTCGTACCGGCAGACCTGTTACGCCTACCCCAACGGCGGCGGGGCGTACGCGGTCTCCCGGGCCAACCTGGGGACCAGCGCGGCCCTGGTCGCGGCGAGCGCCCTGCTGGTGGACTACGTACTGACCGTCGCGGTGTCGGTGGCGGCCGGAGTGGCCAACATCGTCTCGGCCTTCCCGCAACTGGCTCCGTACTCCGTCGCGATCTGCGTCGGCATGGTCGCGGTACTCGCGGTGCTGAACCTGCGCGGCGTCAAGGAGTCGGGCACGATCTTCGCGATCCCGACGTACGGCTTCATCCTCATGATCTTCGTGTTGCTCGGCTGGGCGCTGCTGCGCGGCCTGGGCGGGCACGCCCCGGTCGCCGAGTCGGCCGGGTACCGGATCGTCGCCCAGCACCAGGCGACCGGCCTGTTGCTGCTGGCGATCGTGCTGCGCGCGTTCTCCCAGGGCTGCACGGCACTGACCGGGGTGGAGGCGGTGTCCAACGGGGTACCGAACTTCCGCCGGCCCAAGAGCCGCAACGCGGCGGACACCTTGTCGATCATGGGAGTGATCACGATCGTCATGTTCGCCGGCATCACGGTGCTGGCGCTCGTCGCCCGCGTCCGCGTCACCGACATCCCCGGCAACCTGG
>VAXX01000473.1 GCA_005885115.1 Actinomycetota bacterium
TACCTGGTCGGTACCGTCGCCGGCGGGCTGCTGGTCCTCGCCTCGATCCTGCCCCGGCTCCAGCGCGCCCAGGCGGCCACCGAGATGATCACCGTCGAGGCCAGCTCGTACGCCGGTGGGGTACTCGGGCTGCTGCTGGCCTCCCGGTCGCTGCCCCACCTCGCGGCGTTCACCTGCGCGTGGGGCGCCGTCCTCGGCGTCGCGGCGGCCAAGCCCGACCGCAACCATCTGTACCGCAGCATCCTGATCTGGCTCGCCGCCGCGCACGAGGTGGCCGCCTGGTGGCTGCTGATGACCATCGGCAAGGTGGGCGTGCCCGAGGCGTACACCCTGGCCGTCGCGCTCGTCGCGCTGATCACCGGATACTTCGAGGTCCGCCGGCACCCGGAGATCTCCAGCTGGATCTCGTACGGCATCGCACTGGTCGCGGCGTTCCTGCCGAGCGTGGCGATCGTGCTGGCCACCGGCCAGACGCCGCTGCGCCGGGTACTGCTGATCGTGGCCGCCGCCACCACCGTGGCCCTGGGCGCCTGGCGCCGCCAGCAGGCCCCGGTCGTGGTCGGCGGGGTGGTGCTCGCCGTCGCCTCGCTGCACGAGCTGGCCGTGGTGTCCACCACCGCGCTGCTCTGGACGGTGATGGCGATCGTCGGGGCCGGGCTGGTCGCGCTGGGCGCCAACTTCGAGAAACGCCGGCAGGATCTGCTGCGGCTACGCGGGGCGCTCGGTCGGTTGCGCTAGCTTCAGCGCCGCGTCCTTCTCGGCGACCAGCTCCCGCAGATCGAGCTGGTACCCGGCCATCCGCTCCCGCAGGGTCACGTCGGCGACGCCGAGCATGCGTACCGCGAGCAGTCCCGCGTTACGGGCGCCGCCGATCGACACGGTCGCCACCGGTACGCCGGCCGGCATCTGCACGATCGACAGCAGGGAGTCCAGCCCGTCGAGGTACTTCAGCGGCACCGGTACGCCGATGACCGGCAGTACCGTCGCGGAGGCCACCATCCCGGGCAGGTGGGCGGCTCCCCCGGCCCCGGCGATGAGCACCTTGAGTCCCCGGCCGGCCGCCTGCTCGGCGTAGTCCAGCATCTTGCGCGGGGTACGGTGCGCCGAGACCACCCCGACCTCGTACGGGACGCCGAACTCGTCGAGCGCTTCGGCGGCACCGCGCATGGTCGGCCAGTCCGAGTCGCTACCCATGATGATCCCGATCATCTGGCCTCCCGCAGCCAGCTCGCCGCGGCCCGGGCCCGCTCGCGGGCCTGCGCCATGGACGAGCCCACCGCTGTGACGTGACCGATCTTGCGGCCGGGCCGGACCTGCTTGCCGTACAGGTGCAGCTTGATGCCGGGATCGGCGGCGAACAGGTGGTGTACCCGCTCGTCCAGCGACATCCCGCCCGGCTCGCCGCCCAGGACGTTGGCCATCACGACGGCCGGCGCGGTCAGCCCGGTATCCCCGAGCGGATAGTCCAGGACCGCCCGCAGGTGCTGCTCGAACTGGGACGTACGGGCGCCCTCGATCGTCCAGTGCCCGGAGTTGTGCGGCCGCATCGCGAGCTCGTTGACCAGCAGCCCGTCGGCGGTGTCGAACAGCTCGACGGCGAGCAGGCCCACCACGTCCAGCTCGGTAGCCAGCCGGATGGCCAGCCGCTGCGCCTCGACGGCGCGCCCGGGGTCCAGGGCGGGCGCCGGGGCGAGCACCTCCACGCAGATCCCGTCCCGTTGTACCGTCTCGACCACCGGGTACGCCGCGACCTGCCCGTACGGGGACCGGGCCACCAGCGCCGACAGTTCCCGGCGCAGCGGTACCCGCTCCTCGACGATGAACTCGGGCAGGTCGGGCAGCTCCGTGGCGGACTCGACCACCCAGACGCCCCGCCCGTCGTACCCCCCGCGCACCGCCTTGACCACGACGGGCCAGCCGGTCTCCGCCGCGAACGCGTCGACGTCCGGGCCGGGTGCCCACCGCGGCACCGGTACCCCCAGCTCGCCCAGTCGTTCCCGCATCGCCCGCTTGTCCTGCGCGAAGCGCAGCGCCGCCGCCCCGGGCAGCACCCGGTACCCGTCGGCGGCCAGCGCCTGGATGTGCTCCTGCGGTACGTGCTCGTGGTCGAAGGTGACCACGTCGCAGCCCTTGGCGAAGGCGCGCAGCGCGTCCAGGTCGGTGTGCTGCCCGACGTGGACGTCCGCGGCGACCAGCGCCGCGCCGTCGTCGGGCGAAACCGCCAGTACGCGCAGTGACTGGCCCAGGGCGATCGCGGCCTGATGGGTCATCCGGGCCAGTTGGCCACCGCCCACCATGCCGACCACGGGCAGGCCGGTACGGGTATCCATCTCGGCCGCGATCCTAACCGACCGCTACAGGTCGAGGATCGCCTCGGTCCGGACCGAGCTCGGGACGAAGCCCAGCCGGTCGTTGACGGCGAGCATCGGGGCGTTGGTCACGTCGTTCTCGGTCAGCACCCGGGTCACGTCGGGGCGCTGCGCGGCGAGCCGGCGCAGGCAGCCGTCCTTGATCCACAACGCCAGGCCGCGCCGGCGGTGGGCGGCCACGACCGCGGTGTCCCCGGTGAAACCGCTGGCGCCGGCGGTGCGGGCCACCTGGACCTCGGTGTAGGCCACGACGGTACGGGTCGGGTCCAACGCCACCGTCACGTACCCGGTGCGGTCCCGGCGGGCCGCGTCCGCCTCCAGATCCCGTACCCGCTCCGGCGTGTACCGCTCCTCGTCCACCGCGTCGTCATGCGGCGCGTCGTTGATCGCGTTGCGCGCCTGCGCGTACGAGGCCAGGAGTTCCTCGGGCGCCGATCCGGTCCAGGACACCCGCTCGTACCCGGGCACGTCCGGTACCGGCCCGGTGCGCAGCGGCAGGCGCAGCACGCTGTACCGCAACCGGTCGGTACCCTCCCGGGCGCCGACCGCCCGGACGAAGCCGGCCGCGCCCGGCTCGACGTACTCGCCGATCAGGTGTTTGCAGCCCTGTTCTTTGGCCCGCGCGGCGGCCGCTTCCAGGAGCGCCCGTCCGGCGCCCCGCCGTCGGGCGTCCGGCGCGACGTACAGGTCGAGCCACGCCGTGGACTGGCCGTCGGTGACGCTCACCTCCGCGAACCCGTCGACGTCGCCGACCGTCCAGTACCAGCGCCGTTCGCTGGCCGGGTTGCTCCGCAGGTACGCCGCCGTCTCGACCCGGTCGGGGATCGGCTCGTCCGGTGCGACGAGCTGCTGGCAGGCGTACTGCACGTCCCAGATCCGGTACAGCAGCTCGTCGCCGCACTCGGCGGGGTACAGCGGGACGGCCCTGGGCTCCATGCCCGCACGCTAGCCCGCCCGCCGTACCCCTGTCGTGCCGTTTACCGCGTCGGTCCCTGCTTGCGCAGCTCGTCCACCGCGCCCATCGCCTCGCGGAGCTGGCCCAGCCACTGGTCGGCGTGCTGCCCGACCAGGCGTACGCACCAGGCCAGCGCCTCGGACCGGGACCGCGCGACGCCCGCGTCGACCAGCGTGTCGAGCACCTGCCGCTCGGGCTGGCGCAGCCGGGTCATGGCCGGCGCGCTGTACGTGGTGAACAGCTCGTCGGTCTCCCCGGCCCGCGCGCCCCAGGACACCTTCCGCCGGTACCGGTGCTCGGCCTGCCGCGCGATGCCGATCCGGCGGTCCCGGGTGGCCTCGCGTCAGCTCGCGATCCGGCCGGCCTCGGCACTGGCCCGCTCGGCCGGGCTGGCGTCCTCGCCCAGTGCCGGCTCGGGCAGCCGGCCGATGATCAGGATCTCGTCCCGGTCGATGGTGATCTCAGGTCGCTCGGTGAACCAGTCGTCCGGCAGCGCCCCGATCAGCCAGGCCGGCGCGTCGTCGGCGGGCGGCGGCTCGCTGCGCCCGCCCCGGCCCCACGGCCCGGCGAAATGTTCCCGCTTCATGCTTTCCCTCCCAGGTCCTTGCATTGATTACATGCTTACACCGCTACAACTGCAACGACAACCACGGCGGGTAAGGTCGCGGAATGGCCGATACGGGCAAGGTCTTCGCGATCAGCGACCTGCACGTCGCATACCCGGACAACCGGGCCTTCGTCGAGGCGCTGCGGCCGGAGTCGGCGGAAGACTGGCTGCTGGTGGCCGGGGACGTCGCGGAGACGTTCGCCCAGGTCGGCTGGGCGCTGGAGACGCTGCGCGGCCGGTTCGCCCGGGTGGTGTCGGCGCCGGGTAACCACGAGCTGTGGACCCCGCCGGCGGATCCGGTGCAGCTTCGTGGACAGGAACGCTATGACGCGTTGGTACGGATGTGCCGGGCGCTCGATGTCGATACGCCGGAGGATCCGTACCCGGTCTGGAACGGCGCGGTCACCATCGCGCCGCTGTTCCTGCTGTACGACTACACGTTCCAGCCGTCCGGCATCGGCTCTAAGGCCGACGGGCTGGCGCTGGCGTACGAGACCGGCATCGTCTGCCGGGACGAGGAGCTGCTGTACCCGGATCCGTGGCCGAGCCGGGAGGACTGGTGCCGGGCCCGGGTGCGGCTCACCGAGCACCGGCTCGCCACCCAGGACCCGGCGTTGCCGACCGTCCTGGTCAACCACTTCCCGCTGGTCCGCGAGCCGACGAACATCCTGCGGTACCCGCAGTTCGCCCAGTGGTGCGGCACGGAGCTGACCGCCGAGTGGCACGTACGCTTCGACGCGCTCGCCGTCGTGTACGGGCACCTGCACATCCCGCGCAGCACCCGGTACGACGGCGTGCCGTTCGAGGAGGTGTCGCTGGGGTACCCGCGCGAGTGGCAGCCGCGCCCGAACCCGCCCCGGCTGCGCGAGATCCTGCCCGCGCTCAGCCCAGCAGTTCGGCCAACTCCGTCGGATCGGTGACCGGCCGGTCGCAGACGAAGCCCCGGCAGACGTACGCGGTTGGCCGCCCGTCGAGCATCGGCCGCCCGGCCAGCAGCGGGACGCCGGGCCGGTCGGGCTCACCGCAGACGAGCACGGCACCGGGCGGGGCGAGTCGCCAGGCGGTGTCCACCAGCTCGCCGTCCCCGGCGATGGCGATCTCGTACGGGCCGGACAGTTGCGCCTCACCGACCGCCAGGGCGTACCCGGTGAACCGGGGGTGCCTGGTCGCGATCGGCGCCACCGTCGCCAGGGCCGTTTCGGCGGCCGCCCGGTAGGCCGGCTCCCCGCTCAACGCCGTGTACGCGGTCAACGCCGCCACGATCGACGACAGGCCGGACGGCGTGGCGTTGTCGGTCGGGTCGGCCGGCCGGGTGACCAGGGCTTCCGCGTCGTCGGCGGTGTCGTGGAAGCCGCCCCGGCCATCCGGGAAGTGCGCCAGCGCGGTATCCAGCAACCGCCCGGCCCGGTCCAGCCAGCGACCGTCACCGGTTGCCTGGTGCAGCGCGCAGTACGCCTCCGCCACGCACCCGTAGTCCTCCAGAACGCCCGGCGCCGCGCCGACGACGCCGTCCCGGGACACCCGGCGCAGCCGCCCGTCGACGGTGTGCGTACCGGCCAGCAGCTCACCGGCCCGGACGGCGGCCGCGACCGCTCCGGCACCGAGCAGCGGCCCGGCCTCGACCAGCGCGGTGATGGCCAGGCCGTTCCACGCCGCCACCACCTTGTCGTCCCGGCCCGGCTGGGGCCGTTCGGCACGGGCGACGCGTAGGGCCTGGGCGACCCGGCCGGCCCGGTCCCGGACGTCCGCGTCGGCGGCGTCCAGATCGCGCATCAGCCGCAGGACGGAGGTGCCGTGCTCGAAGGTACCGGCGTCGGTGACCCCGTACAGGTCCGCCGTGAACCGCCCGTCCTCGTCGCCGAGTACGTCCCGGAGCTGGTCGGGCGTCCAGAGGGTACCGAGGTCGCGCTGGAGGAACGCCGCCGTCTCCCGGGCCACCCGCTGGGCGAGCGGATCCCCGGTGAGCCGCCAGAGCTGGGTGTAGACGCGCAGCAGGAGGGCGTTGTCGTACAGCATCTTCTCGAAGTGCGGCACGATCCACCGGTCGTCCACCGAGTACCGGGCGAACCCGCCGGCGAGCTGGTCGTAGATCCCGCCCCGGGCCATCTGCTCAGCGGTATGCCGGACGATCTCCAGTACGCCCTCGTTGCCGGTCCGCTGGAAGTCCCGGAGCAGGAACAGCAGCAGCATGTGCGGCGGGAACTTCGGGGCGCCGCCGAAGCCGCCGTACCCCTCATCGAAGTCGTCGGAGAGGCCGGCGACGGCCGCGTCGAGTACCTCCGCGGTCATCGGGCTGCTCGGCCCCGCGCCGTGCACCCCGCCGATCGCCTGCACCACCGCGGCGCCCTGGCGCAGCACCGCCTCCCGCTGCTCGCGCCACGCGCTGTCCACCGACTGGAGCAGGCGGACGAAGTTGGGCCGGGGAAAGTACGTGCCGCAGAAGAACGGCTGGCCGTCCGGCGTCGCGAACACCGTCATCGGCCAGCCGCCCTGGCCGGTCATCGCCTGCGTGGCGGTCATGTAGACGGCATCGACGTCCGGCCGCTCCTCGCGATCGACCTTGATCGCCACGAAGTGCTTGTTGACGACCTCGGCGACCTCGGGATCCTCGAACGACTCGTGCGCCATCACGTGGCACCAGTGACAGGCCGCGTACCCGACGGAGATCAGCACCGGCACGTCCCGCGCGACGGCCTCCTCGAACGCTTCCGGGCACCACGGCCACCAGTCGACCGGGTTGTCCCTGTGCTGAAGGAGGTACGGCGACGTCGAATCGCGTAGCCGGTTCACGGACTCGATGCTATGCCACGCCGTGGCGGCAGACCGGCAGGGCGGTGGCCGATCTTGCAACACGGATCGCGTGGGGAGCGATGAAGGAGCGAGGGCGGCACATGGACGGAGCGTGATCCGCGGTGGCCGATGCAGAGGTCTGTCGCTGGTGTTGGCGCGACATCGAGTGGGACTCCGCGGCCGAAGCCTGGCGGCACGTCGAATCGGGTAGCCGGTTCTGCCCGGACGGCACCCCGGCCGCGAGGAACATCACGCGGCGCCGGAAGCTGCCGGCGTCGCGGTCGGCGGTCGTGATCGAGACGGGTCCGGCCGCGGGGGTCTCGATCGAGGTCGTGGGCGATGCCGTCCACGTCGACTGGTACGGGCCCCGGCACGCCGAGATGGCTCCGGACGTGGCGCGCTCGATGGGGTACGTGCTGCGCAGCGCCGCCGGACGGACCGGGCCGGAACCGGGATCACGGAGTTGACACGAACGGCCGACCATCCCCTCCTCGCCGTTCCCGCGGTCTGCGCGGCACCGGCTACGAGGCGCCTTCGTTGCGGAACGGGATGATCTTGCCGCCCTGGTTGCGGGCGAGCT
>VAXX01000065.1:0-4338 GCA_005885115.1 Actinomycetota bacterium
GGGGTGCCGCACCACATCGAGGAATGTTGAGCCGAGATCCGAACCGTTCCCGATCCTGCCTCGGGTGAGGAGCGTCGCTGGCCGGACCGAAGTCGTCGAGGGGCCGTCCGGCGGGGACGGCCCCTCGACCCGTCAGCGGGTCGCCGCGCGGCGGTACTTCGAGATCGCGAACGGCAGGAAGACGACCAGGATGGCGGCGATCCAGATCACCGACAGCAGCAGCGGATGCCGGGCCGGGAAGCCGTGCCCGCGCTCCTGCCCGAGGGCGGAGTTGCCCCACAGGTCCCGCAGCGCCAGCACGATCGAGCTGATCGGGTTCCAGTCGGCGACCTTCTGCAGCGGGCCGGGCAACGTGTTGGTGGAGATGAACGCGTTGGACAGGAAGGTCAGCGGGAACATCCAGATCAGGCCGGCGCTCTGCGCCACCTCGACGCTCTTGACCGACAGCCCGATCGTGGCGGAGATCCAGCTCATCGCGTACCCGAAGCCGAACAGCAGGGCGAACCCGCCGAGCGCGTGCAGCGGATCGGTATGGATGCGCCAGCCGACCAGCAGCCCGCAGGCCCCCATGACGACCACCACGAGCAGGTTGTTGAGCAGGTCCGAGGTGGTCCGCCCGATCAGCACGGCCGCCCGGGACATCGGCAGCGACCGGAACCGGTCGATGATGCCCTTCTGCAGGTCGTCGGCGAGCCCGATCGCGGTGATCCCGGCGCCGAAGGCCACGGTCTGGGTGAAGATGCCGGCCATCAGGTACTCCCGGTAGTTCACCCCGGTCAGCTTGATGGCGCCGCCGAAGACGTACGCGAACAGCAGCACGAACATGATCGGCTGTACCGTGCTGAAGACCAGCAGGTCCGGTATCCGCTTGATCTTGGTCAGGTTGCGTTTCGCGACCACCCAGCCGTCGGTCACCGCGAGAGCGATCGCGCTCATTTCGTCATCCCCTCGTCGTCGCTGGCGGTGTGGCCGGTCAGTTGCAGGAACACGTCGTCGAGCGTGGGCCGGCGTACCCCGATGTCGGCGAGCTGGATCTCGGCGGTGTCGAGCTGGCGTACCGCCTCGGTCAGCGCGCGTACCCCGCCACTGACCGGTACGGCCACCCGGCGTGCCTCGGTGTCCACGACCGGCTCGGCGGTGCCCAGCGCCTTGAGGATCGAGGTCACCGCGCCGAGGTCGGCCCGGTCGACCAGGGTCACCTCCAGCCGCTCGCCGCCGATGCGGGCCTTGAGCTCGTCGGAGGTGCCCCGGGCGATGGCCTTGCCCCGGTCCAGTACGACGATGTCGTCGGCGAGCTGGTCGGCCTCCTCCATGTACTGGGTGGTCAACAGCAGGGTCGCGCCCTGCCGGACCCGCTCGCCGATCACGTCCCACATGCCCAGCCGGCTACGCGGGTCCAGTCCGGTGGTCGGCTCGTCCAGGAAGATCACCGGCGGCCGCGCGACCAACGCACCGGCCAGGTCCAGCCGGCGGCGCATACCACCGGAGTAGGTCTTGACCGGGCGGCCGGCCGCCTCGGTGAGGTCGAACCGTTCCAGCAGGTCCCGGGCCCGGGCGCGGGACTCGGTGCGCCCGAGGTGGTAGAGCCGGCCGATCATCTCCAGGTTCTCCTGGCCGGTCAGGTACTCGTCGACCGCCGCGTACTGCCCGGACAGCCCGATGATCTGGCGTACCTGCTGGGGATGGCGGACGACGTCGATCCCGGCGATCGAGGCCCGACCGGAGTCGGGCTTGAGCAGCGTCGAGAGGATCCGTACGCACGTGGTCTTGCCCGCGCCGTTGGGCCCGAGGAGCCCGAGCACCGTCCCCTCGGGTACGGCCAGGTCAAGTCCGTCGAGAGCATGGATGTCGTGGTAAAGCTTGACGAGGCCTTCAGCCTCGATGGCAGCGCTCACCGGCTCACCCTAGGACCGACCACCGACAGTTTGCCGCCCCATTAACGGCCCTGGCCTTGACACCTTTCGGCAGCCCGGCCTACGGTCGCCCGAGAATCGTCTGTCAGGTTTCCTAACCTTGGGCGGCGCCGTCCTCCACCAAAGGTGATTTGCATGCTCGCTTCCCGATTGCTCCGTTCCCGGTGGCTCGGCACGGTCGCGGTGACCGCGGCGATCCTCACCGCCGGTGGCGTCCTGGGCACCAGTGCGTACGCTGGCGAGGACGAACACCGTGCCCTGCCGGCCCACGTGTTCTCGCCGTACTTCCAGGCGTACACGGACGCGAGCCCGGCCCAGCAGAGCGCCGCCTCCGGCGCCAGGTACCTGACCATGGCGTTCCTGCAGACCGCGCAGACCGGCTCCTGCGACATCCTGTGGAACGGCGACCCGACCAAGCCGGTCGCCTGGTCGACGTTCGGCCCGGACATCGCGAAGATCCGCGCCCACGGCGGCGACGTCATCCCGTCCTTCGGCGGCTTCACCGCCGACGACACGGCCACCGAGATCGCCGACAGCTGCCCGGACGTGGACAAGATCGCGGCGGCGTTCGAGAAGGTCATCACCACGTACAACGTGACCCGGCTGGACCTGGACGTCGAGGACAACTCGCTGACCAACACCGCCGGGATCGACCGGCGCAACAAGGCGATCCGCAAGGTGCAGGAGTGGGCGGCGCGGCACCGACGGGCCATCCAGTTCGTCTACACCATCCCGACCGGCCCGACCGGCCTGGAGCAGACCGGCATCGACGTACTCGCCAACGCGGTCAGGAACGGCGCCCGGATCGACATCGTCAACATCATGACCTTCGACTACTACGACGACCAGGCGCACGAGATGGCCAGGGACACGAAGACCGCCGCCGCCGGCCTGGTTTCGACGCTGCACACGCTGTACCCGCACCGGCCGACCGCGCGGTTGTGGCGGATGGTCGGGATCACCGAGATGATCGGGATCGACGACTACGGCTCGGGCGGCGAGACCGGCCCGAAGGAGATCTTCACGCTGGCCGACGCCAAGGACATCACCCGGTGGGCGGCCGACCACAACATCGCCGAACTGTCGTTCTGGGCGCTGGGCCGGGACAACGGCGGCTGCCCGGGTACCCCCGGGTCCGACGACTGCTCCGGGGTGGCCCAGTCGGCCTGGCAGTTCACCCACATCATGACGCCGTTCACCCACGGGCACGACGGCCGGGACGGGGACGACGGGCGCGAGGACTGACGCGCGACGACGAGGACATGGAACGAGGCCGCCACGGGGGGAGCGGCCTCGTCGCCATTCATGGTACGACAGCGGGAGCCATCGAGGAATCCCCGTCTCGCGGCCGCATGAGAATCCGCTGAGAGCCAGGATTGGCCCCCGCCGACCGGCCGCCTTAGGGTGTCCGGAGCACCGCCGCAGGTCGGCGTCGTGACCGGGGGGAGGCACCGTGGACCGTCGAAGCGCCCTGCGCGCCGCCGCGGCCGCCGCCGCGGGCACGGCCGCGGGCATTGCCGCGACGGGCTGCGGTACGGACGCTCCGGCTCCCCCGGCACCGACCCGGGCGCCCTCGACAGTCGCGTCGGACGCGCCGAGCGCCAGTGCGGCGCCGAGCGCCGCGGCGTTACCGGCCGAGGTGGTACACGGACCGGCCGACCGGCCCAACGTCGCGCTGACCTTCCACGGGCAGGGCGACCCGGGGCTGGTCCGGCAGCTCCTGGCCGAGCTGGACCGGGGTGGCGCGCGGGTGACCGTACTGGCCGTCGGGAGCTGGCTGGTCGCCCAACCGGCGATGGCCCGGGTGATCCTGGACGGCGGGCACGAGCTGGGCAACCACACCCAGAACCACCTGGACATCGCCGGCATGAGCCCGACACAGGCATTTACTGAAATCAATACCTGTGCGCAGCGGTTGAAGAAGCTGACCGGCAGCATCGGTACCTGGTTCCGGCCCTCCGCGACGCAGTTCTCCACGCCGGTCATCCGGGAACAGGCGACCCGGGTCGGGTACCCGACCTGCCTGTCGTACGACCTGGACTCGTTGGACCACAAGGATCCCGGCGCCGCCGTGATCGTGCGTACCACCTTGGCGGGCGTACGCAACGGATCCATCGTCAGCCTGCACTTCGGTCATCCCGGCACCGTGGCCGCGATGCCCGCCCTCCTCGACGGACTGCACCAGCGCGGCCTGCGCCCGGTGACCATGACAGAACTGGTGGGTTGATGTCTCGGTCAATGACAGTTACCCAGGTCTGCCGTTGGCTTCTCAGCCTGTCCGCCACCGCGCTGCTCACGCTGACCGCGTGCTCGCCCGTGGCCGGCGGCGCCGGCGCCGACCCGATGGCCGGCATGTCCCCGATGAGCTCCCCCGGCCCGACCGATACGGCCAGCGCCGGGACCGTCACGGGGGATCCCCTGCCCG
>VAXX01000065.1:4424-21190 GCA_005885115.1 Actinomycetota bacterium
CGGGTGCCGGTCGGGCCCGAGCACGTCGTGCCGGCGTGGGACCTGCGGACGTTGTGGGTCAACAGCGACACCAGCGGCTGGCTGACCCCGATCGACGCGGCCACCGGGGCGTTCGGGGCGCCGGTGAAGGTGGACGACCCGTACAACCTGTACTTCACGCCGGACGGCCGGTACGCCGTGGTGATGGCCGAGCGCCTGCACCAGATCGTCTTCCGGGACCCGCACACGATGGCCGTGGTCAAGACCGTCCCGGTGCACTGCGACGGGGTGAACCACGCCGACTTCTCGCCGGACGGCCGGTACTTCATCGTGACCTGCGAGTTCTCCGGTGACCTGATCAAGGTGGACACGGTCCGGCAGGAGATCATCGGGCAGCAGCACATCCCGGCCAAGCACCCGATGCCGCAGGACATCAAGATCTCCCCGGACGGGAAGACCTGGTACGTGGCGGACATGCAGACGTCAGGGATCTGGATCTTCAACGGGGACACCTTCAGCGTGCCGACCTTCCTGCCCACCGGCGCCGGTGCGCACGGCCTCTACATCACCCGGGACTCGAAGCGGATGTACATCTCCAACCGGGGTGAGGGATCCATCTCGATCTACGACTTCGCCAGCCAGTCCCTGGTCGCGAAGTGGCAGATCCCCGGCGGTGGCAGCCCGGACATGGGCAACGTCTCGGCCGACGGTCGGGTGCTCTGGCTCTCCGGCCGGTACCACCAGGTGGTGTACGCCCTGGACGCGAACGACGGGCACCTGCTGGCGAAGATCCCGGTCGGCGGGGAGCCGCACGGACTGTGCGTATGGCCGATCCCGGGCCGGTACTCGCTGGGCCACACCGGGATCATGCGCTGACGCACGCGGACCACCACCTGTCTATCGGAGTTGACCGGGCCGGGGGAAGCGTTGCGCGCGCTTGCCAAACAATTCTGAACAAACCGCGGTCGGCCGTTGTCCAGAATTGTTCAGAGGCATACGTCGATGTCTTTCCGAGCGTCGGACCGGCTGGTTTATTCGAGGTGCTCCCGGGTCGCCGGGAACGAAGGGAGTACCTCGATGCGCATTCCCCGAACCGTCGCCACCGTCGGCGCCGCCGTCGCCGGACTGACCGCGACCGCGGTCGTTCTCGCCGGTACCGCCGGCGCCGCCACCGCCGCCCCGACCACGATCCTGCTCAGCAGGAACCAGGCCGGAGTGGACGGCAACCTGCACAGCATGTTCCCCGGGATCAGCCGGGACGGCCGCTTCGTCACCTTCCGCTCCAACGCCACCAACCTGATCCCGCGCAAGCCCAACGAGCCGCCGGCCCGCGACGTCTACCTGTGGGACCGCACCTCCGGCCAGCTCGAGGCGGTCAGCGTCGACACCGCCGGCCACCGGCTACCCGGGCACAGCGGCGGCGGCCCGTCGCCGGTCACCGCCAGCGGGCGGTTCGTGGCGTTCGACTCGCTCGTCGCCCGGCCGACCCCGGCCGACCCGGGCCACCAGAACTTCGACGTTTTCCTGCGGACGCGCTTCGGCCACGGGGCGGGGCGAACCGACGACGTCACGCCGGGACTGGGCGGGGCACCGGCCAACGGCAGCAGCTCGGTCGGCGGGATCAGCGAGGACGGCCGGTTCGTCGCGCTGACCTCGGCCGCCAGCAACCTCGTAGCGGGCGACAGCAACGGCAAAAGCGACGTGTTCCTGCGGGACAACGGGTACCACATGACGATCCGGGTCTCGGTGTCCAGCACCGGGGTCGCGGGCAACGACGACTCGGGCAACGCCCAGCTCAGCGCGAACGGCCGGTACGTGGTCTACGTGTCCCGGGCGACCAACCTGGTACCCGGTGACACCAACGGGGTCGCGGACATCTTCCTGTTCGACCGGTTCACCCGCCGGACCGAGCGGATCAGCGTGGACAGCGCCGGCAAGCAGCTGCCCGGGGACTCGGACTACCCGTCGGTCAGCGACGACGGGCGGTATGTCGCCTTCGGCAGCTTCGGGTCCACGAACCCGCAGGTGTACGTCCGCGACCGGGTCGCCGGGACGACCACGGTGGTCAGCGTGAACAACCACGGGGTACCCGGCGACGGGGTCTCCAGCCACCCGTCGATCAGCGGCTCCGGGCGGTACGTGTCCTTCCAGTCCTTCGCCCGCAACCTGGTACCGGGCGTCAGCGGGAACGAGATCTACGTACGGGACCTGGTCAAGCACAAGACGTCGCTGGGCAGCGCCGGCAACGACGGTAGCGCCGCCAACGGGCCGACCTTCTTCGCCCAGGTGAGTGACGCCGGTGTCGCGTTCCAGTCGCTGGCGCGCAACCTCGGCGGCCACGCCAACGGCAACTACCAGGTGTACCTGCGGACCTTCTGACCCACGCGGGCCGGTGGGGGCGGCGCGGACCGGGGGGTCGCGCCGCCCCCTGTCGGGGATCGGCGGCACAATGCTGGTCGTGACGACCACCACCGCCATCCACGATCGGATCGCAACAGAGCTCGGGGTACGGGACGGGCAGGTGACCGCCGCGATCGAGCTGCTCGACGGCGGCGCGACGGTACCGTTCATCGCCCGGTACCGGAAGGAGGCCACCGGCGCGCTCGACGACGCCCAGCTGCCAGGGCAAGCTCGACGACGCCCTGGCGGCGCAGATCTGGGCGGCGGACTCGAAGGCGCGGCTGGAGGACATCTACCTGCCGTACAAGCCCAAGCGCCGGACCAAGGCGCAGATCGCGCGGGAGGCCGGCCTGGAGCCGCTCGCCGACGGCCTGCTGAACGACCCGACGGTGGACCCGCAGACGGCCGCGGCCGCGTTCGTGGACCCCGAGAGAGGCGTCGCCGACGTGGCGGCCGCGCTGGACGGTGCCCGGGCGATCCTGGTCGAGCGCTTCGCCGAGGACGCCGACCTGATCGGCGAGCTGCGCGAGCGGATGTGGTCGCGGGGCCGGCTGGTGTCGAAGGTACGCGACGGTAGGCAGGAGGACGGCGCGAAGTTCAGCGACTACTTCGACTTCGCCGAGCCGCTGACCAAGCTGCCCTCGCACCGGATCCTGGCGCTGTTCCGGGGCGAGAAGGAGGAGGTCCTCGACCTGGTGCTGGAGCCATCCGAGGACGGGGACACCGCCTCGTACGAGGCGTCGATCGCCGGGCGCTTCGGGGTCAGCGACCGGGGCCGCCCGGGCGACAAGTGGCTGTCGGACACGGTGCGCTGGGCCTGGCGTACCCGCATCCTCGGGCACCTGGGCATCGACCTGCGGACCCGGCTGTTCCAACTGGCCGAGGACGAGGCGGTACGGGTGTTCGCCGCGAACCTGCGGGACCTGCTGCTGGCGGCTCCGGCCGGTACCCGCCCGACGATGGGTCTGGACCCGGGCTTCCGTACCGGGGTCAAGGTGGCCGTGGTCGATGCCACCGGCAAGGTGGTCGAGACGGCGACGATCTACCCGCACGTACCGGCGCGCAAGTGGGACGAGTCGATCGCGACGCTGGCCGCGCTGTGCGCCCGGCACCAGGTGGAGCTGATCGCGATCGGCAACGGCACCGCCTCCCGGGAGACCGACAAGCTGGCCACCGACCTGCTCACCCGGTTCCCCCAACTCAAGGCCACCAAGGTGGTCGTATCCGAGGCCGGCGCGTCGGTGTACTCGGCGTCGGCGTACGCCTCGCAGGAGCTGCCCGAGCTGGACGTGTCCCTGCGCGGCGCGGTGTCGATCGCGCGCCGGCTCCAGGACCCGCTGGCCGAGCTGGTGAAGATCGACCCGAAGTCCATCGGCGTCGGTCAGTACCAGCACGACCTGTCCGAGACGAAGCTGTCCCGCTCGCTCGACGCGGTCGTCGAGGACTGCGTCAACGGCGTCGGCGTGGACCTGAACACCGCGTCGGTGCCGTTGCTGTCGCGGGTTTCCGGGATCACCGCCGGGCTCGCCGGGACGATCGTGGCGCACCGCAACGCCAACGGGCCGTTCCGGAACCGGCGCGCGCTCAAAGACGTACCCCGGTTGGGGCCCAAGGCTTTCGAGCAGTGCGCGGGCTTCCTGCGCATTCCGGACGGGGACGACCCGCTGGACGCGTCCTCGGTGCACCCCGAGGCGTACCCGGTGGTCCGGCGGATCGTCGCCGCCGCCGGTAATCCTCAAGGAGCTGGAGAAGCCCGGCCGCGACCCGCGCCCGGCCTTCCATACCGCGACCTTCGCCGAGGGCGTCGAGACGCTGGCGGACCTGCGGCCGGGCATGGTGCTGGAGGGTCAGGTGACGAATGTGGCGGCGTTCGGTGCGTTCGTGGACATCGGCGTACACCAGGACGGGCTGGTACACGTCTCGGCGATGTCGCAGAACTTCGTGAAGGATCCGCGGGACGTGGCCAAGCCGGGCGACATCGTCAAGGTGAAGGTGCTCGAGGTGGACATCCCCCGCAAGCGCATCTCGCTGACGATGCGGCTGCAGGACGAGGCCGCCGCGCCCCGGGAACCCCGGCGGGACAAGCAGTCCGGACCGCGCCGGGCCCCGGCTCCCCCACCGGCCGGTGGTGCGCTCGCGGACGCGCTGCGCCGGGCGGGATTCGACAAGGGGTTGCCCGGCCGCTGAGGGTACCGTCGAGCGATGTCGCCTTCCGCCCTGGTCCGGGACCGGTTCACCTGGCTGGCCTACGGCCAGATCGCGGCGTTCGGTTATTTCTTCTATGGTTTCGGCCCGGTCGTCCCGCTGCTGCGCCTGGAACAGCACACCAGCCGGGGCGTAGCTGGGCTGCACGGCACCGCGTTCGCGCTGGGCGGCATCCTGTGCGGCGTGCTCACCCCGGTCCTGGTACGCCGCTTCGGGCGGCAGGTCACGCTGTGGACCGGCCTGGTCGGGTTGAGCGCGTCCATCGGCGGTTTCTGGGTCGTCCGCCCGCTGTGGGGCACCCTGCCGCTGGCGGTGGTGGCCTCGCTGTTCGGCACGTTGCACTGAGCGAGGCCAACGCGGTGGCCGCGGGCATCGGGCTGCTCGCGCCGCTGACGATGGGCGCGATGATCCAGGCGGGCTGGGGCTGGCGGCCGGGCCTGGGCATCGACGTGGGCATCGTCGCGCTGCTCGCGGTGGTGGCGCTCATTTTCCGGGTACGCACACCGCAGGCGCAACCGGTACCGGAGAGCACGACGGTCGGGCGGCTGCCCCGCACGTACCGGATCGCCTGGTGTTGTCTGGTCGCCACCGCCGCGGTCGAGGTGTGCCTGAACCTGTGGGTCGCCGACGTGCTGCGCGTGCACTCGCACGCCAGCACGGGCCTGGCCACGGCCGCGCTGTCGGCGGTCATCGGCGGCATGTGCATCGGGCGCCTGGCCGGCGCCCGCCTGCTGCGACGGTGGCCGGTGCCGCAGGCGTTGCTCGGCGCGCTCGCGGTCAGCGCGGCCGGGTTCGCGCTGTTCTGGCTGGCGCCGTTCGCGTGGCTGGCGATCGCCGGTCTGGTCGTGCTCGGGCTGGGCAACGCGCTGCACTTCCCGCTCGTCATCGCGCTGCTGATCGCGCACTCCGACGGGCAGCCCGACCTCGCGGTGTCCCGCTCGACGACCGCGTCGAGCCTGGCCTTCGGGGTGGCGCCGTTCGTGCTCGGCGTGGTCGCCGACCGGGTCGGGCCGCACACCGCGTTCCTCCTGGTACCACTGTTTCTGGCCGGCGCCGCGACCGCCGCCTGGCGGCTGCGCGGCCGGACGCCGGCGGTGGTACCCGCGCCCGTGCCGGTATCGTCGGTGCCGTGACCCACTGGGACGAGCGCGCCGCACCCGGTCCCGACGACCCCCTCGGCCAGTGCGTGTACGGGTCCCGCCTGCTCGGGGCGCAGCCGGCCCTGGTGCTGCACGGGGGCGGGAACACGTCGGTCAAGGCGACCGTGCCCGACGTGTTCGGCGACCCGGTCGAGGTGCTGTACGTCAAGGGCAGCGGCTCGGACCTGGCGACCATCGACCGTACCGGGTTCACCGCGCTGCGCCTGGACGCGGTGAAAGCCTTGCTGCGCCTGGACTCGCTGTCCGATACCCGGATGATGAACGAGCTGCGGGCGGCCCGGCTGGACGCCGGTGCACCGGACCCGAGCGTCGAGACGCTGCTGCACGCGCTGCTGCCGTACCCGGCCGTCCTGCACAGCCACGCCGATGCCGTGATCGCGTTGACGAACCGGCCGGACGGGGCGGCCCTGGTCCGGTCGGTCCTTGGCGACGGGGTGGTCGTCGTGCCGTACGTGATGCCGGGCTTCGACCTCGCCAAGCATTGCGCGGAAACGGTCCCCGGTCGGTTGTCACCGGATACGACCGGGCTGGTGCTGCTGAACCACGGGCTGTTCACGTTCGGTACGACCACCGAGGAGGCGTACCGGCGACACCTGGCACTGATCGCCACGGCGGAGGAGTTCCTCGCCCCGTACCGTCCACAGTGGACGGTGTCGACCCCGCCGGTCGTGGAGCCGACGACGATCGCGGCGCTCCGTAAGGAGATCTCCGACCTCGCCGGCGTACCGATGGTGCTGCGCCGGTACGACGACGACCGGGTACGCGGGTTCGTGACCCGGCCCGACCTCGCCTCGGTCGGCACCCGCGGACCGTTGACGCCCGACCATGTCATCCGGACGAAGGCGGTCCCGTTGGTGGGTACCGACGTCGCCGCGTACGCCCGGGCGTACCGGGACCACTTCGCCGCGTACGCCGGCCGTCGCGGGGTACCGCTGACCATGCTCGACCCCGCTCCCCGGGTGCTGCTGGATCCCGCGTTCGGCATGCTCACCGCCGGACCCCGCGCCGTGGACACCCAGATCGCCGCGGATATCTACACGCACACCATCGACGTCATCGCCTGCGCCGAGGCGGCCGGGGGCTACCGGGCGCTGGATCCGGCCGCCCTGTTCGACGTCGAGTACTGGGAGCTGGAGCAGGCCAAGCTGCGCCGGACCGCGGCCCGGGCCCCGTACACCGGCGAGGTCGCCCTGGTCACCGGTGCGGCGTCGGGGATCGGGCGGGGCTGCGCGCAAGCGTTGCGCGCCAAGGGATGCGCCGTGATCGGACTCGACCGGGCGCCGCACGGGGTCGACGCGCCGGACTACCTGGCGGTACAGACCGACGTGACCGACCCGGCCGCGGTCGGGGCCGCGCTGCGGCAGGGCGTCGAGCGCTTCGGCGGGATCGACGTCGTGGTGGCCGCCGCAGGGGTGTTCCCGGGGGCGAAGCCGTTGCGGGACTTCGACTCCGGGGCGTGGCGCAGGACCATGGCGGTCAACGCGGAGGCCATCGCGGGGCTGTTGGGTGCGGTACATCCGTTGCTGGCCCTGGCTCCCCGGGGCGGCCGGGTGGTGGTGGTCGGGTCGAAGAACGTACCGGCGCCGGGGCCCGGTGCCGCCGCGTACTCCGCGTCGAAGGCCGCCGTGACGCAACTGTCCCGGGTCGCCGCCCTGGAGTGGGCGCCCGACGGGATCCGGGTCAACGTCGTACACCCCGACGCGGTGTTCGACACCGGCCTGTGGACCGAGGAGCTGCTGCGCGACCGGGCCGCCCGGTACGGGCTGACCGTCGCCGAGTACAAGCGGCGCAACCTGTTGCGGGTCGAGATCACCAGCCGTCAGGTCGGGGAGTCGGTCGCCGCGCTGTGCTCGGACGCGTTCGCCGCCACGACCGGCGCGCAGATCCCGGTCGACGGCGGGAACGAACGGGTGATCTGAGCGGGTGCCTCAGGCGCGGCGTGGGCCGCGGCGTCGATCGCGGCGCAGCCGGCGCGGGCGCCACACGAACGGTACCCGCCCGGTCAGCCACAGCCGGAGCGCGATCGCCAGCGCGAGGACCCCGGCCAGGCCGAATCCACCTCGGCGCTGTGCCGCACCCCGTCGCGTACCCACACCACCCCGCACACCGTCGACCAGGTGGTGCCCCGCTTCCCGTGGTGCGGCTGCGGGTGGCAGGCACCGGCGTGGGCGGTGACGGTCGGCCAGGTCAGCCGCGGCAGCAGCGCCACGAGCACGATCACCCCGCCGATCGAGAGCAGCACCAGCAGGAGCCAGCCCATCAGGTCGCGCCGTTGCTGGCGGCGCCACCCGACGCCGCGCCGGCCGCCCCGTCCAGAGATCACCGCCCCACGGTAGCCGGCCCGCGCACGACGATTGTCCGCTGTACGCGGCCGGCGGCTGATCCCCTTACGTATGGCGACAATTCGACACTAGGCGTGACCGTGTTGCGCGACTAGGGTGAGGGTCACTCGGCTGTGACGCTCGCTGTGTCTGGGGGCTGATCACGGGTGCAGACAATCCAGGAAGAACCACAGACATATCCCCCCGGTCCGGCCCCGGTCGGTCGGGTGACCCGATTACTGATCGCCGTGTCGGTCCGGTTGTACCGCGACGGACTGCGGCTGAGCCTGACCGACGACCCGACGATCGAGGTGGTCGGCACCGCCGCGACGTGGGCCGAGTGCCAGCGCGAGCTGGAGCGGCTGGTGCCCGACGTGACCCTGCTCGACCTCGATCTGCCGCCCAGCGACGAGGATCTGGCGGCGCTGGCGGCGCAGCGGCCGGACGCGGTCCTGCTGGGTCTGGCGGTACGCCAGGCCAGTGACGCGGTCCGGTTCGCCGAGGCGGGCGTGTCCGGGTACCTGACCCACGACGACTCGCTGGAGGACCTGCGCAGCCGCATCGTCAACGTGCGCAACGGCCGCCAGCCGTGTACCCCGGAGGTCGCCGGGCTGTTGCTGCGCCGGGTCGCCGACCTGTCCCGCGCGGACCGGGCGCCGGAGTCCCTGCCGGATACGTTGACCGCCCGGGAACGGCAGGTCCTCGGCTTCCTCGATCGAGGACTGTCCAACAAGGAGATCGCCCGTCGGCTGCACATCCAGGTCGCCACGGTGAAGAACCACATCCACCGGGTGCTGGAGAAGATGCAGGTCCGGGGTCGGGCCGAGGCGGCGGCCCGGTACCGCCAGCACCTGTCCGGCCACTGACCCGGGACGACAGGTACTACACCCTGTCCTGAACCCAATCTGGATCCGCTGGTCCATTGCCGCGACCACCCGCGGACCCATAGACCAGAGGGAGGGACCGGCCGGGCGCACCGGCCGGCGTGGGAGGGGGAACGGCGATGAGCGGCGGGTACATCAGCTTCTACAACGCATCGACCGCGTTCAGCGACGCGGAGCTGCAGAACGCACTGCCCGACTTCCAGAACCAGGTGTCGTACGAGTTCAACTGGTACTGGGGCATCAACGCCTATCTGGACGTCAACGGCTGGGGTACGCCGATCATCATCACCGACTACCCCGGTCCCAACGATCCGCAGGACGCGCTCGGGTACCACTACATCGACGGCAACTTCCAGCCGTACGGGGTGATCTTCGCCGGGCTCTGCCAGGACTACGGGTACCCGGTCACCGGCGTGCTCTCCCACGAGTTGCTCGAACTGCTCGCCGACCAGCAGACCGACACCGTCAACCTGTACGACTTCGGCGACGGCACCGGGATCATCGTGATCCAGGAGGTCTGCGACCCGTGCGAGATGTCGCTGTACTACGAGGCCCCGAACGGCAACGTCGTCTCCGACTTCGCGCTGCCCGGCTGGTGGGTGCCGGGGTACCCGTACCAGGTCGACTTCCTCGGCGCGATCCAGGGGCCGCTGCAACTGGCCTCCGGCGGGTACATCTCGTACCAGTACGTCACGCTGTCGGGCTGGCAGCAGGTGTTCGGCGACCGGGCCAAGCAGGACCTCGACCGGGCCGCCGCCGAGCTGCGCCAGCAGATCGCCGCGGGCGGCAACCCGCGGGTGGACACCATCCGGCGGTTGCAGATCCAGGCGGGCCAGGCGGGGCAGGCCGCGCAGGCCGCGCAGGCGGGGCAGCCGGCTCGCGCCGGCGCGCTGCGCCACCCGCCGACCGGAGCGCCCGCGATGGCCGGTCGGCCCGGTCGGGGCCGGATGGGCCCGCAGCCGGCCGCGGCCGGCCAGCCCGGTGGCGGGGAGACCATCCTGGCGCGCCGGCAGCAGCCGGCCCGCCGGCAGACCGGACAGTTCACGGTGGTACGCCGGGACGAGGTGCCCGAGGTCGGCCAGCTGACCAGCGTCGGCCAGCTCTGGACGCCGGAGGAGGCGCAGCCGCAGCAGCAGCAACAGCAACCGCAGCAGGAGGAGCGGCCGGCGCCGGCCACCGGTAGGGGTGGTGCCAGCCGGGGCCGCGGTGGTCCGCGCGCCCAGACGGTGTCCGCGAAGTCCTGACCGCGAGCGACGGGCCGGGCCCGGTCGGCGCGCGCCGGCGGGGCCCGGTTCCGCTCGTGCGGACCTACATTCGCGGGTACGCTGCCGGAGTGGCCGGAGCGTTCCGGACGACAATGGTGGTACTGCTCGCCGTGGGACTTCCCGCGGTGGCGGCACCGGCACCGGCCTACGCCGATCCCAGCACCCCGGACGGCAGCTACTCCACCCTCCAGACCCAGCTCGACCAGGCGGTCCAGGCGTACAACAACGCCAAGGGGCGGCTGGACGCGGCCCAGCGGCAGGAGGCGGTCCTCGCCGGCCGGGCCCGGCAGACCCGGGCCCGGCTGGACGAGCTGACCACCGAGGCGAACGCGATGGTGACCGCGGCGTACAAGGGTGGTCGGCTGACCGGGCTGGCCGCGTTGCTGGACAGCGGGTCGGCGGCGGACTTCCTCGACCGGGCGACGACCCTGGACACCCAGTTGCGCCGGGAGGACCGGACCCTGCGCGAGCTCACCGACACGCAGGCCCGGTACGCCGAGCAGCTCGCCGCGATCGACACCGAGGTACGTACCCAGCAGGCCGCCGTGGCGGCGATGGACAAACGCCGTACCGACATCGAGCAGTCGCTGGCCAAGGCCGGCAGCCAACCGTCCGGCGGGTTCTCCGGCGGCACCGCCTCGGCGACCCCGGCACCGCGCAACCGGGACGGCACCTGGCCGCACGAGTCGTGCTCGGTGAAGGATCCGACCACGAGCGGGTGCCTGACCCCGCGTACCCTCCATGCCCTGCAGGAGGTCCGCCGGGCCGGCTTCACCCGGTACGCGGCCTGTTGGCGCAACGCCACCTGGGGTGAGCATCCGCTGGGCCGGGCCTGCGACCTCTCCGCCCACCCGTCGGGTTTCCTGGACGCCCCGGCGACCGGCGACGACAAGGCGTACGGCGACCGGCTCGCCGCCTGGCTGCTGGCCAACGCCGACCGGCTCGCCGTCCTGTACGTGATCTGGTACCGCCAGATCTGGCTGCCGTCCAGCGGCTGGCGCTCGTACCACGGGGACGGTACGCCCGCGGGCGACCACCTGAACCACGTCCACCTGTCGGTGCAGTAGCCTGCCCGCGTGGTGACCGACCTCGATGATTCTCCCGGGCGCCACCGGCTGTCGTCACCGCCGGGGCTCTCGCGGATTCCGCGCGCCGTTCTCGTGGCCGGGCTGGCCACGCTGGTGCTCGGTGCGCTCGCGGCGATCGCGCTGAGCGGTCCGGACGCGCCGCCACACGGTGCCCTGGGACCGCCGGCCCCGCTCCCGGCGGCCCCGCCGCCGGTCAGCGCCACCAGCGACGCGCCGACCGCGTCCCCGTCGGTCTCCGCCGTGCCCTCGTCAAACCGGCCGTCCCCGACCGGGTCGCCGAGCCCGACCACCGTGCACACCGAGGCCGCTCCGGTCGGGTACGAGGCCGAGTCCCCGGCCAACGTCCTGGATTCCGGCGCCCGGGTGGCGCCGATGGACGGCGCGTCCGGCGGCCGGGGGGTGTACGGGATCGGCGGGTCCGACGGGGGCACGCTGCGGTTCACCGGCATCTCCGTACCGGGGTCCGGGCAGTACACCCTGACCGTCTACTACCAGAGCCCGGACCACCGGCGCGGCCTTTACGTCGGCGTCAACGACGGGCCACCGGTCCGGCTGCTGGTCAAGTACACCGGCAGTTGCTGCGTCGATGCCCGGACGATGACCGTCACGCTCACCGCCGGTGCCCACAACACCGTGGAGTTCAGCGACCCGTACGGGCCCGGCCCGGACCTCGACCGGATCGTCATCTCGGCGGCGTGACGCGTAGGCTCCGTCCTCGGCAACTGGCCCTAAGCCAAGGAGGCGCGGTGGCGCGGCAGATCCGGTACCTGGCACTCGTACTCCCGCTGCTGCTCGCCGCCTGCGGCAGCGGCGGCGGCACGCCCACGGCGGCGGCCACCACGGGCGCCGCGGCGACCAGCCCGGCCGGCCCGGTGGCCGGCCCCGGCGCCGGTGGCGGCTTCACCCTGGAGGAGGGTACGGAGCACGACGTGTGCGGGATCGGGGTGATCGTCAAGTTCATCCCGTCCAGCGCCAGCGCGAGCAGGGCCGACGAGGCGGTCATCATCGGCGGTCCGGTCAACAACGTGGCCGATCCCGTGCAGAACCACACCGGGGACCAGCCGTTGCCGGCCAACGCCGCGAAGGCGACGCCCGGCACGACGGTGACGGTGGCGGGCAAGCAGTTCCTGGTCAACGCCGTCGACGTCGCCGGTACCCGGGTGCAGCTCGAGCCGCACTGCTGAGCCCGCGGCGGCGGACCGTTCGGCGCACCGGGCGTACCGCCGCCCGCCCGCCGGTCGCGCCCCGGCCGGCTCTCGGCGCCCGCGTACGCCCGATGCCTTCTGGACCCCTCGACCGCCGGCCTACCGTCACGGTCTGGATGTCGCACCGGAAGGAGCGCACCAATGGCCGCGAAGACGGACACCAGCCCGGAGACGCCGGACACCGGCACGATCTGCGCCGCGGAGACGGTCCTCCCCGCTGAGCCCGACCCGGCCGCCGCCTCCGGTCCGCGGTTCTGCAGCGCCGCCTGCTTCCACGCCTGGCACCGGCACCAGCACGACGAGGTCGTCACCGTGCTGCACTCGCTGGACCCCGACCGGAGCGGTGGGACCGGGGTCGTCGCCGACTGGCTGCGCTGCCGGGGCGGCCCACAGAACGTGACCCAGCTCGCGTTGTGCGAGTTCCTCGGATACCAGTTGCCGGTGCTCGCCGGCTCGGTGGCCGAACGCCGGGCCATCGCCGCCAGCCTCGGTACCGTCTTCACGGCCGCCCGGCTGACCCGGTACGCCCAACTGTGCACCGCCCCGACCACCGAGCGGCTCCTGCGTACCTACGACGAGGACGGCGTACCGGCGGGCCGCGAGGCGTACCAGCGGGCGCTGGTCGGCAGCGGGATCGTGCCGCCGGACCTGCCCGAGCTGACCTGGGGTACCACCATGGGCGAGGCCGAGGTGCAGGCGTACGAGTCGACCGCGGCGATGCTGGAGCTGGCCGTTACGGCCGGGTACCTGCGCCCGGGTACCACCGGTTGGCGGGTCCGCCAGGTCCAGCTCACCCGGGCGTACCTGCACGCCGACGTCGACGGTACGTCCCGGCTGGACGCGATCCGGACCGAGCGCGTCGAGGCGTGGTCCCGCAGCCGCGGTACCGGCCGACGCCGGCTGGTCGGCGAGGTCGCCTCCCGGGTCCGGGCGCCGCTGGCGATCCCGTCCGACGCCGACGAGTCGATGGCCCCGTTGCAGTGGCTGCTGGACCGGGCCGGCGACGGCACCGGGGTACCGCTGGACGAGGCGTACCGGCTGGACGACAGCGTGGTCGCGCAGGCCCGGCAGTGGTTCGGCAGCGACCACGACGGGCAGAGCCTGGAGGCGGTCCGGGAGCTGCTGTACGAGCTGCGCGCGCTGCGGTCGGTGCCGCCGACGATCTCGGCTCGGTCGTCCGGGAGGCGGCGCTGATGATCCTGCTCGGCCGCCAGGCCGGCCGGGAGGAGCTGACCCGGCGGCTGACCGAGGTGGCCGCCGGCGACGGTTGGCTGGCCCCGGACGCGCGCTACGAGGACATCCGGACGGCCCTGCTCCCGCTGCTGCGGCGGCTGCTGGCGATGGGCCTGCTGGCCGACGAGCGGTGGCTGCGCCCGATCCGGTTGACCCCGCTGGGCCAGGCGGCGGCGGTGGCCGCGCTGCGCGCCCGGGCGATGCGGCCGCGCCGCACGCTCGCGGTCGGCGGCCCGTTCAGGCCCGACGTTCGGTGATCAGCGGGTGGGGCGCCGCGGCGAGCTCGCGCAGCAGCGCGGACTGCGCCGCCGCCGGCCGCGCCGCGCCGTAGAACCAGCCCTGCGCGAGGTCGCACCCGTGCGCGCGCAACCAGTCCCGGTGCAGCGCCGTCTCGACGCCCTCCGCGACCACCTGCTGGCCCAGGGCGTGCGCCATGGCGATGACGGTACGCACGATCGCCTCGTCGTCGCAGTCCTGCCCGACCCCGTCGACGAACGCCCGGTCGATCTTCACGATCCCGGCCGGGAAGCGCCGCAGGTACGTCAGCGACGAGTAGCCGGTACCGAAGTCGTCCAGGCACAGCGTCACACCGAGTTCGCGGATCGCGTGCAGGGCCGCGAGCGACCCCTCCGGATCCTCGATCACGCCGGATTCGGTGATCTCCAGCCACAGCCCGGACGCGGGTAGCCCGGTCCGGTCCAGTACCCCCCGGATGGTGTCCACCAGCGCGCTGTCCTGCAACTGGCGCACCGACAGGTTGACCGAGATGTGCAGCGGGGCCCCGGTGGGCGGGCGCTCGTGCTGCCAGCGGACCAGTTGCGCGGCCGCCTCCTCGAGCAGCCACGCCCCGTACGGCACGATCAGCCCGGTGTCCTCGGCGATCGGGATGAACTCCAGCGGGGACACCCGGCCGAGGACCGGATGGTCCCAGCGCATCAGCGCCTCGAAGCCGACCGGCCCGTCGGTGTGCAGGTCGATGATCGGCTGGTACGCCACGGACAGCTCACCCCGGGCCAGCGCGCCCCGCAGCGCCTGTTCCAGGCTCACCCGGGTGCGTACCCGCTCGCGCAGGGCGGCGTCGAAGTACGCGTACCGGTTGCGACCGGTGTCCTTGGCCTGGTACATCGCGGTGTCCGCGTCCCGGATCAGGCTCAGCGCGCCGGTGTCACCGCGCCGGCTGACCACCCCGATCGAGGCGGTGACAACGACGGTACCGACGGACAGCGCGAACGGGTGGCTGAACAGCGCCAGCAGCCGCCGGGCCAGCGGCTCCGCGCGGCTGGACGGTTCCGGGGTGGCGAACGCGACGACGAACTCGTCGCCGCCGGTCCGGCAGACCAGGTCGTCGTCGCGGACGGCGTTGCGCAGCCGGCCGGCGACCGCGCGCAGCAGCTCGTCGCCGACCTCGTGCCCCCACGTGTCGTTGACCCCCTTGAACCGGTCCAGGTCGATGAACAGCAGGCTCACCTCGGGGTCGGAATGGAGCCATCCGTCGATGGTTTCGGCGAGCTGTTCCCGGTTGGGCAGGCCGGTCAGCGGGTCGTGGGTGGCCCGGTGCCGGGCGGCGCGCTCGGCCCGCGCCCGGGAGTTGTTCGCCTTGACCAGCCGTACGATGATCATGACGGCCAGGAGCACCGACACCATCAGCCGGACCAGGGCGTTCCACCAGGTCGGCGGCGGCGCGAGCAGGGCCAGGACGTTCGGGGCCACCAGGACGGCGGCCAGGCCGGCGGTCCGGGCCGCGCCGAGGTCACGCAGGACGGCGGGTTGCGGTTCGGCGAGGGTACGCATGGTGGGGTGCAGCGCCGCCGCGCCGATGGTCAGGAACGCGGCGAGAAACAGCAGGTCCAGTACGGGCAGAGAGGCGTGCAGCCCGTCCTCGCGCAGCGCGTACAGCAGGTCGCCGAGGAACATCGCGCTGGTGGCCGCCCCGACCAGCCAGAGCGCCGGCTTGCGGACCCCGTCCGCGAAGATCAACTGTGTGACGATCACCAGCAGGAGTACGTCCACCATCGGGAACAGCGCCGCGGTCAACTGGATCGCCGCCGGTACCGTGGCGGCGTCCAACCGGGGCGCGATCAGGAACGTCCACGCCGCCAGGGCCGCCCCGAGTCCCAGCAGGGCGGCGTCGGCCCGGGCCGGTTCGTCCTGCACGGCGCGCCGGCGCCGGAGCATGTCCAGCAGCCCGTACGCGAGCAGGGCGTACCCGGGGACGACCAGGACATCGGGGACGAGTGCCACCGGACCGGGCGGGGTCGCCCCGGCTCCCGGTACGACCAGGCGCAGCACCGCCCCGCCGAGGAACGCCGTCTCCGCGCCGACGATCGCCCACCAGGGTCGCCGGCTCCCCCGGCGCAGGCGCAGCGTACCCACGACGGTGGCGGCGATCGACGCCACGGCCGTCAGCAGGAACAGCGGCGCCGCCAGGACGGCCGGACCCGCGACGTAGAGCCCGAGTCCGACTGCGCCGCAGCCCAGGAGGCCGACCGATCCGCGCGCTGCCCGGTGCATACCGGATGGATCGGCAGGAAACCGCCGGGCTGAAGGAAAGCCGAGGTCAGATCGGGTGGGCGACCCAGACGTTGGGCTCCCGGTACACGCCCCGGTCGGCCCCGACGTCCACGCTCAGGGGCACCAGGCCGCCGGGGATCACGTACCGGCCGCTGCCGGGCAGGGCCAGGCCGGTCCAGTTCTGCCACCGGGCGACCGTACCGCTGATGGTCATGGATCCTTCGGCGACGCCGAGCTGCCGCGCGCCCAGCCGCAGGTGCAGCCGCAGCCACGGGTCGAAGACCGCGCCGTCGGCGGTGCGCCAGCGGGCGTACTCCGCCATGGGGATCAAGGGGTAATCGGGCTTGCGGATCGGCCGCACCGGGCCGATCAGGGCGCGGGCTCCGGCGGCCGCGGCGGCGGCCTTCAGCCCGCCGATCATCCCGGCCGCCAGGCCCCGGCCGGTCGCGGTAGCGGTCATGGTGATCGACAGCGCGCAGACCGCGGTCGGCGCGGCGCCCGCGGCCAGCAGCGCG
>VAXX01000065.1:21211-23149 GCA_005885115.1 Actinomycetota bacterium
ACCTCGTCCCCGTCCAGGGCGACGATCTGGTGTTCTGGCGCCTGCCGGGCCAGCGCCGACAGGTCCACGTCGTGCCCGGGCCGCCCGGCGAGCATGAAGGTCGGCCAGCGCGCGGCCAGCACCGCCGGTACCACCTCGGCCAGGTCCGGCCGCTGCGCGAGGGTGACCGTCGTCAGGGTCTTCACGCCGCCACCTTCGGCCCGTTGAACACGGCCGCGTAGTAGGTCTGCACGTCGGCGGTCTCGACCTTCATGTCCAGCGACCGGCTCAGCGCGGCGATGCTCCTGCCGATCTGGTGTACGTCGTCGTTGTGCCCGCACACGTCGAACGCGCACACCGCCCGGGCCTCGGTGCACCGCCGGACGATCCGGGCGGCGATCCGGGCGAACACGCCGTGCCGCTCGTGGTCCGGGTGCACCAGCGTGTACCCGAGGTAGAACAGCGCCCCGCGGGCGAAGTGCTCCGGGTACCGGGCGGCGTAGTAGTCGGGGCTGACCCACGGTACGGCCGCCAGGTCCCCGGTCAGCGTGGTCAGGGCGATCGGTTGACCCTCCGCGCTCCAGGCGACGTACTTCTCGATCCGCTCGTCGGTCATCTCGGCCGCGAACTCCTGCGCCGACAGCAGGTGCCGGGCGGCGGCCCTGGTCCGCAGCGGGTCGAAGGCGGTGACGTAGATGCCGTAGAAGGTGTCGATGTCGGCCGGCGCCATGGTCCGCTCGATGGTGATCTTCATCGGGCACCCACCCACGGGGCCGACTCGTACGCGGCGATGACCAGCGAGCAGACCGGGTCGCCGGTACACACGGCGCCGTTGAGTACCCAGTCCGGTCCGCTGAACTCGTCCTCCCGACCGGCGACCAGGTCCCGCAGGCTGGTCGTGATGGCGCCGCGCACGTACTCCTCCGTCGGTCCCTCGTGCTCGACGAACAGCCCGCCGCGCCCGTCCAGCCGCTGTACCCAGCCGATCCCGGCCCACGCCTGCTCGCCCGGCATCGTCGCGCTCTGCTCGGCGTACACGCAGTACATCTGTTGTCCCCTCCCGCCCACCGGTACCGGCGCCTTGCCGGTCGCGTCGACCGCCGTCGCGGGCGGGATGACGCTGGACAGGCGGACCAGGTTGTAGTGCCCGAGGTCCACCGCGACCAACGCGTTGTGGAAGGCGGAGAGGGTGGTGCCGCCGGTCGCGCTGGCGCGGACGACGGGGATCTGGTCCTGAACTGCGGAGGTGCGCATGGAAATGGGGCTCCGATCGGCCTGTGGTTGGGTCGAGATCACCCGGAAACCGGGGTGGCGGGTCCGGATGGGGGTCGCGAACGGGTTCCGGCGCCGTCGCCGGTTCGTCGCGGAGGTTTGATCAGCGCCGCGTCCCGGTGGGGAGCGGAGCGCGGTCGTTACGCGCGCTCGGCGGCATCGGCACACAGCTTATGAACCACATCGATACGGAGCAATAGGACTGTGACCGGTTTAACACTGACTTGTGCTCCTTGTCGGATATCGGGACTCAGGTGCTTCCCAAAGGTAGGGCCCTGACCGATATGGCCGGTACGCGAGATAGGTCAGGTACGGCTGGCCGTCCGCGAGGTACCGCCGGCCCGACGTCCGGCGTCGTTGACCGATCGGGCTACACCGGCGTACCTCACCGGTCCGAGCGGTCACACCGTTACCAGCGGCACCGCGGACGGGCGGTCCGGCAACCGGGGTGAGCCATTTCTCGCCGGTACCCACTGGACAAGCCCAGCCGTTAGCATCAGCGACCATGGGGGTCATCGAGGCGGACGCGGTGACCCGCGTGTTCCGGTCGAGCAAGGGGCTGCTGCGCCGGACCTCCGCCGAGATACCGGCGGTCCGCGACGTCAGCTTCGCCGTCCAGCGCGGCGAACTGTTCGGCCTGCTCGGGCCGAACGGAGCCGGGAAGACCACCACCATCAAGATGCTGAT
>VAXX01000561.1:0-2595 GCA_005885115.1 Actinomycetota bacterium
ACGGTGAACGCGGTGAGCGCCTGCACCGCCGCGAGCGGGTTATCGGTGGTCATCGGGGTTCGACGATAGCGGTACCGGCGCCGGAGCGCTGCCGCGCTGGGTCACCACGACCCGGACCATCTTCTCGATCAGATCCGGTACGTCCTCGACCTGCGCGCCGGCCGCCAGGCGCTGGTAGATCTCCCGGGCCACGTCCTGCTGCTCCGGGGTCTGGGCGAGCTCCATCGCGGCCAGGAACCGCTCGCTGAGCTCGGGCGGCTCGCCGACGTCCGGTACGGCTTCCACGCTTTCTCCTCCGGTCATGGCGAGGGCAGCATCGCGATGCGGGTCACGCCCAGCGCCGGGCTCCAGCCGCCGTTCTTCTCGAACTCGAAGCCGCGCTGCTCCACGTCGTCGACCAAGCTGTGGATGGTGCCCGGCAGATCCAGCGGGGCCTGGAAAGCGGCGATGACCCCGTGTACGTCCTGCTCAATCTTGTGTACCGCCCGCTTGATGTCCTCGTAGATCTTCATGATCTCCTCGACCGCGGTGACGATCCGATTGATGATCTTGTAGATCTTGTACACCGTCCAGACCGCCGCGACCACGTCCGCCACCGGATCCTCCGGTCCGCCGCCGACGGCCTCGATCGCCGCGTCGCCGGCCGCCGTCTCGACCAGTTGCTTCACCTCGTCGTTGACAAGCCGGGTGATGGCCTGGAGGGCGACCTGGACCAGGAGGCAGACGGCGTAGTACCCGTCGCGGTACGCGTCCGACACGATCCTCGCCGCGTCGCCGATCCCGCCGGAGCCCATCGACCAGCCGAACATCAGCGAGTCGAACGCCGTCGCGGTATCGCCCTGCCACTGTCCGCCCAGCCGTACCGAACCCTTGCGGATCGTCCCGGTGACCGTGTAGATCCCGTCACTGAGCTGGTCGTACGCCTCGTGCAGGTACTTCAGGCGGCCGTAGTTGCCCACGAGCGGATCGAACAGCAGCGCCACCAGGCTCTGCCCGGTGAAGTACCGGTAAAGCTTGTCGCCCATGCCCAGCAGTTCGCCGCTGAAGTTGCCGATCCCGCGCGTGGTGGACGGCAGTGCGGTGGCCTGGATGCCCTTGGCGCCGGGGTCCGTGCCGGCGCCGAGGAGCATCAGTTGGTACGAGATGTTCTTGGCGGTGTCATCGCCGGCCGGGTCGGGCTCCTTCAGCACCACGTCGGCGTCGTCGAAGTCGCCCAGGTGCGCCAGCCCGGGCACCTTCCCGAGGTCGGGGAAGCCGCGCAGCGCCTGGCCGAACGCCTGGGTATGGATGTCGGCGAAGTTGGACCCGTTGGTCCGCTCGGCATCCAGGTACGCCTGGCTCGTACTCCGGGCCTTACCCGCCACGCCCGTCATGCCGGCCTGGCAGACGGTCAGCTTCTGGGTGAAGAACGCGGCGATCCGGGGCGCCAACTCCATGACCGGCAGTACCAGCAGCCCGTTCAGGTCGTGCGCGTCGGTGCACTCCTTGCCGGCCCACTGGGTGAGCTGCCGGAAGTGGTCGGACTGCTGGTCCAGCAACGCGGCGAAGGCGTCGAAGTCCGCCTTCGGTGGCACCGTGAACCCACCCGACACGCTCTCTCCCCCCGTGGCGCGACCGCGTGAGGGACTGTAGCGCACCGGCCGCCGGCCCGCCGGCCCCGTCAATGCCGGCCCGGTGAGGGCCCTCGGGTGGCCCCGCCGGCCACCCGAGGGAGTCTCCTCAGCCGGTCGTGACCTTGATGTTGGTCAGACCGATCTTCGCGTTGGTTACCGTGTTGCTGCTGTAGACCACGTTGGGCCTGGCCGAACAGCCCGACTGGTCGGTCACGTTGATGGCGTAGTTGCCCGCGCCACCGAGGTCGGACTTGTTGCTGCGGAACACGTTCCCGCAGCCGTCGCCGGCCAACTGCTGGTGCACCTGGTACCCGTCGGCCAACGTACCGGAGCCGGCGACGAAGGTACCCGTGTTGCGTCGAACGTGTTCCCGGATACCAGCCCGTTGACGGTACCTTCCTTGATGTCGATGTGTTCACCACCGACACCCGGCCCGAAGCTGTTGCTCAGCGCCTGGTTGCGGTCGCTGCGGTCCGGCCCGGTGCCGTTGTTGGTGCCGAACTTGTCCCAGTTGCTCTGCGCCGAACCGAAGTACAGGCCCTCGCCGTAGCCCGGGTCCACCTTGCCGGTGTCGTGGACGAAGGCGTGCTGCACCACGTTGTCCGAGCTGGCCGTACGCAGGTGGATGCCCTCCAGGTCGGTGAGGGACACCTGTACCCCGTCGACGACATTGTGCTGCGCGGCGTCCAGCACGATGCCCTTGGCCGAGCTCGCGACGGAGAAACCGACCAGCTTCCACCAGCTCGCCTTGTTGAGGTGGAACCCGTACCCGCAGTAGCTGATCGAGCTGCTCGGTACGTTCGGGTCGCAGGCGCCGCCGGAGTTGGTCAGCACCGCCGCCCGGGAGCCGGTCAGCGTGATCGGCGCCAGCGACGTACCGCTGACCGTGGCGTAGAACGCGCCCTTGTACGTGCCGTCGGCGAGGTGGATGACGTCGCCGGGCCGAGCTCCGGCCAGCGCGGACTTCAGTTGCGCCGCGGTC
>VAXX01000561.1:2652-4288 GCA_005885115.1 Actinomycetota bacterium
GGCGATGAAGCTGAACGCCCGGGAGGCACCGGCGGCCACGGTCGCGTTGGATTTCTTGTTGGCCAGCGCGTAGTGGTTGGTACCGCTGCGGGTCAGCACGGCGTTCTTGGCCTTGCCGATGCCGGTACCCGAGGGCAGGTCGAACTCGACCTTCCAGCCGGTGACCGCGGTCTTGCCGGTGTTGACGACGGTGAACTGGACGTCGTACCCCTTCTTGGTGGCGTCGGGTACCTCATAGGTGGCCCGCAGCGGCGAGGTGGTCGCGGAATGGGCGGCCTGGGCGAACAGGAGCCCCGCACCGCCGGCGAGCACCCCCGCGGCGAGCCCGGCTAACAGACGCCATGGTCGGCTTACTGGCATGTACCCTCCAGGGACTATGCACAGGTCGTGCGGCCTCCGGCGGCGGTCGTCGGCCAGGCGACCAGAAGGTCGGTAGAGATGGATGCCGATATAGCGAACCGCCGATGGATCCCGTTACACCTGGCCCGGCGGCCATTTCGTCGGGCGGAACGCGACCGGCCCTTGACCGCCGGACCGGCACCTGGTACCGACTCCCTATCAAGACCCACCCAGAGGAGTCGCTGTGCCCCCTGCCCGCCGTCTGGCGCTGGCCTTCGCCACCGCCGCAGTGACCGCGCTCGGCGCGGTCGCGCTCAGCAACGCCGTACCCGCCTCGGCGGCGACCGGTACAGTGCTGCCCGCGCACCTTTACGCGCCCTACTTCGAGACCTGGACGACCGACAGCATCACCACGATCGCCCAGCAGTCCGGGGCGCACTACCTCACCCTCGCGTTCCTCCAGACCGCGGCGAAGGGCTCCTGCACCGCGGCCTGGAACGGCGACGCCACCCAGCCGGTATCCGCCGGCCGGTACCTGTCCGACATCGCGTCGCTGCGGGGGCTGGGCGGGGACGTGATCCCGTCCTTCGGCGGGTTCAGCGCCGACCACTCGGGTACCGAGCTGGCCGACTCGTGCAAGGACGTCAACCAGATCGCCGCCGCGTTCGAGTCGGTGATCACCACGTACAACGTGACCCGGCTGGACCTGGACGTCGAGTCCGCCTCGCTGAAGAACACCGCGGGCATCGACCGGCGTAACAAGGCGCTCAAGCAGGTCGAGGACTGGGCGACCGCGAACGGGCGTACCGTCCAGGTGCAGTACACGCTGCCGGTCGAGCCGGCCGGGCTGGAAGCTGACGGGCTCGCCGTACTCCAGAACGCGGTGGCCGACGGTACCCGCGTCGACGTGGTCAACATCATGACCTTCGACTACTACGACGGGGTCACCACGAAGATGGGCGCGGCCGCGATCAGCGCCGCGCAGGGCCTGCACAGCCAGCTCGCCAGCCTGTACCCGGGCAAGACCTCGGCGCAGCTCTGGGCGATGGAGGGCAACACGATCCTGCCGGGGATCGACGACTACCCGAAGAAGACCGAGGTCACGTACCTGCCGGACGCCCAGCAGGTGCTCGACTTCGCCAAGGCCAACGGGATCGGCACGCTGTCGGCCTGGGCCATCCAGCGCGACAACGGGGGCTGCCCGGGTAGCCGGGACAAGAACGACTGCTCCGGCATCGTGCAGAACACCTGGGACTTCAGCCACCTGCTGGAGCCGTACACCGGGCCGTGAGGCAAC
>VAXX01000562.1 GCA_005885115.1 Actinomycetota bacterium
TGACCGTCTTCTCCATGCTGATCGGCGTGTCGCTGGGCGTCGTGCTGGCCGTCATGCGGTTGTCGGACAACCCGATCCTGTCGAGCGTCGCGTTCGTCTACACCTGGTTCTTCCGGGCGATGCCGCGGCTGGTGCTGGCCGTCCTGTTCGGCAACCTGGGCATCCTGTGGGAGCGGTTCGGGCTGGGCCTGCCCTTCGACCGCCAGATCGGCGCGCTGTTCGGCCTGCACGACTTCCAGGCGAAGTTCTTCAGCGTCCGCGCGGTGGATCTGCTGACCGGGTTCCTCGCCGGCATGCTGGCGCTGGCCCTGTCCGAGGCGGCGTACATGGCCGAGATCGTCCGGGCCGGCATCCAGGCGGTCGACGTCGGGCAGACCGAGGCCGCCGAGGCGCTGGGCCTGACCCGGGGCCAGACCCTGCGCCGGATCGTTCTGCCACAGGCCATGCGGGTGATCGTGCCGCCCACCGGCAACGAGACGATCGCCATGGTCAAGGACACCTCGCTGGTCGCCTACACCCCGGTGACCGGCGAGCTGTTCTTCCAGCTCCAGGCGATCAGCCACCGTACCTTCGACGTGTTCCCCGTCCTGGTCGGCGCGTGCCTGTGGTACCTGGTCCTGTGCAGCGTCCTGATGGTCGTGCAGTACTACGTCGAGCGGTACTTCTCCCGGGGGTACGGGGCCCGCACGGGCAAGCCCGCGCCGCCGTTGATCGAACCGACCGGCGTCGGAGGGATCATCCATGAGCACTGACGACCTGATGGTACGGGCGGACAACGTGCACAAGTCCTTCGGCCACCTCGAGGTGCTCAAGGGCATCGACCTGGCCGTACGCTCCGGCGAGGTGGCCGTGGTGATCGGCCCGTCGGGCTCGGGCAAGTCCACGTTCCTGCGCTGCATCAACCACCTGGAGAAGATCAACGCTGGGCGGATCTGGGTCGACGGCGAGCTGATCGGGTACCGGGAGCGCGGCGGCAAGCTGCACGAGCTGCGCGAGAAGGAGGTCGCCGCGCAGCGCCGGTCGATCGGCATGGTGTTCCAGCGGTTCAACCTGTTCCCGCACATGACCGTGCTGGACAACGTGGTCGAGGCGCCCTGCCGGGTGCAGGGCGACTCCAGGTCCAAGGCCCGCGAGCGTGGCCGGGCCCTGCTCGACCGGGTCGGCCTGGCCGACAAGATGACCAGCTACCCGGGCCAGCTCTCCGGCGGCCAGCAGCAGCGGGTGGCCATCGCCCGGGCCCTGGCCATGCAGCCCAAACTGATGCTGTTCGACGAGCCGACCAGCGCGCTGGACCCGGAGCTGGTCGGCGAGGTACTCGACGTGATGAAGGACCTGGCCCGGTCGGGGATCACCATGATCGTGGTCACCCACGAGATCGGGTTCGCCCGCGAGGTGGGGGACAGCCTGATCTTCATGGACGGCGGCGTCGTGGTCGAGGCCGGCGACCCGCGGGAGGTACTGGCCAACCCGAAACACGGACGCACCCAGAGCTTCCTGGCCAAGGTGCTCTAAGAACGTCAGACGGGGGTACTAGGCTCGCCGACGTGAGTACCGCAACGCCCCGGCTCCTGCTGCTCGACGGGCACTCCCTGGCCTACCGCGCGTTCTTCGCCCTGCCCGTCGAGAACTTCTCGACCGCGACCGGCCAGGCGACGAACGCGGTGTACGGCTTCACCTCGATGCTCACCAAGGTCATGGCCGACGAACACCCCGACCTCATCGCAGTGGCTTTCGACGCGCCGGGCGGCAGCACATACCGAATCGAGCTCGACCCGGAGTACAAGGCGGGCCGCAAGGAGACCCCCGATCTGTTCCGCTCGCAGCTGCCGCTGATCCACGAAGTTCTCGACGCCCTCGAGATAAAGCAGCTCGAGGTCCCGGGTGTCGAGGCCGACGACGTGATCGCGACGCTCGCGACGAGCGCGGCAGCCGAGGGGATCGACGTCGTCATCGTCACCGGCGACCGCGAGTCATGCAGCGGTACGGGGTCGGCCCCGAGCGGTACCGGGACCTCGCCGCCCTGGTCGGCGAGTCCAGCGACAACCTGCCCGGCATCCCGGGCGTCGGACCGAAGACGGCGGCCAAGTGGATCGTCCAGTACGGCGACATCGACGGCCTGGTCGCCCATGTCGACGAGATCAAGGGCAAGGCGGGGGACAGCCTGCGCGCGGGCCTGGCTGACGTGCTGCGCAACTACGAGCTCAACCGGCTGGTCAGCGACCTGGAGTTGCCGCTGGCCCTGCCGGACACGCTGTGGCGGGGCTGGGACCGGGAGGCGGTACACCAGGTCTTCGACACCCTCGAGTTCCGGATCCTGCGCGACCGGCTCTACGAGTACCTCGACTCGGTGGAGCCCGAGGCCGAGGCGGGCTTCGATCTGACCGCCACGATCCTGCGTACCGGTGGGGTCGCCGGCTGGCTGGAGCAGCACGCACCGGTGGGCCGGGCGGTCGGCGTGGCGGTGTCGGGCCGGTTCGGTCGGGGGACCGGAAGCCTGACCGGCATCGCGATGGCGACCGACGACGGCGCGGCGGCCTGGTTCGATCCGTCCACAGTGGACAGTGTCGACGATACGGCGATCGGCCGGTGGCTCGCCGACCCGGAGCGCCTCAAGGTGCTGCACGACACCAAGCCGGCCCTGCTGGCGTTCCACGAGCGCGGCTGGGCGCTGCACGGGGTGGCCACCGACACCGCGCTGGCCGCCTACCTGGCCCGGCCGGACCAGCGCTCGTACGACCTGACCGACCTCGCCCTGCGGTACCTGCAACGCGAGCTGCGGATGGACAGCCCGGAGGACGGCCAGTTGGCGCTGGAGGGGCTGGGCGACACCGAGGAGGCCGAGCGCAACCTGATGCTGCGCGCCCGGGCCACCCTCGACCTGGCCGAGGCGATCGGCGCCGAACTGAGCCGGGACGGCGACGAGGCGCGGCGGCTGCTGCGCGAGGTCGAGGTGCCGCTGGTGTACGTGCTGGCCGAGATGGAACGGGCCGGCGTCGCCGCCGATACCCACTACCTGTCCGAGCTGGAGGCGCACTTCGCCGGCGAGGTGAAGGCGGCCGCGCAGGCGGCGTACGAGGTCGTCGGGCGGGAGTTCAACCTGGGCTCACCCAAGCAGTTGCAGGAGATCCTGTTCACCGAGCTGGGCCTGCCGAAGACTAAGCGGATCAAGACCG
>VAXX01000563.1 GCA_005885115.1 Actinomycetota bacterium
ATCTCGGCGCTGGCGTACGCCACCCTGTTCTTCGCTCTGGCCTGGTTCCGCTTCCTCCGCAAGGACGTCGTGAGCTGACCCACGCCTTGGGACACCCCCGCCCGGGATCGCCCGAGATCGGATATCCTGGTCGGCACAACTGAATACCTCATCCAGAGGGGCTGAGGGAAACGGCCCGACGACGCCCCGGCAACCACCACGACGACTCGATGACGAGGCCGCCCGTGGCAGGTGCCAATTCCGTCCAGACCGGACATCCCGGCTGGGAAGATGAGAGGCTGGCCTCCATGACGTCGACGCTCGACGCTCCCCTCTACACCACCGCCGCCCGCCACCTCGTGTGTCGCGGCTGCGGCGCCCAGTTCCCGCTCGCCCCGCAGCACGCCTGTTTCGAGTGTTTCGGGCCGCTGGAGGTCGGTTACGACCCGGCGGCGCTGCGCCTGGTCACCCGCGCGCAGATCGAGGCGGGACCGGCGAACATCTGGCGGTACGCGGGGCTGCTGCCGGTGGGTCAGGACCCGGCGACCCGGGTCAGCCTCAACCCGGGACTGACCCCGCTGGTACGCGCGGCGGCACTCGGCGCCGAACTCGGGTTCACCGCACCGCTGTGGGTCAAGGACGACTCGGCCAACCCGACGCATTCGTTCAAGGACCGGGTGGTGTCGGTCGCGCTGACCGCCGCGAAGGGCTTCGGGTTCACCCGGTTCGCCTGTGCCTCGACCGGCAACCTGGCCAACTCGGTCGCGGCGCATTCGGCCCGGGCCGGGGTACCGTCGATGGTCTTCATCCCCGCCGACCTGGAACCGGGCAAGATCCTCACCACCGCCGTGTACGACGGTGACGTGGTCGCCATCGACGGCTCGTACGACGACGTCAACCGGCTCTGCTCCGAGCTGACCGAGACGGACGAGTTCGAGCACACCGCATTCGTCAACGTGAATGTCCGGCCCTTCTACGCCGAGGGCTCCAAGACGCTGGGGTACGAGGTGGCCGAGCAACTCGGCTGGCGGATCCCGGCCCAGGTGGTCATCCCGATGGCCTCGGGTGAGCTGCTGACCAAGGTGGACAAGGCGTTCAGCGAGCTGGTCGAGGTCGGGCTGGTCGAGGCGCCGGCCGGGGGCTGGAAGGTCTTCGGTGCCCAGTCGGCCGGCTGCAACCCGATCGCCACGGCCCTGCACGCCGGTACCGACACGATCACCCCGGTGAAGCCGACCGGCATCGCCAAGTCCCTCAACATCGGCGACCCGGCCGCCGGCCCGTACGCCCTGGACACCGTCCGGCGTACCGGTGGCTGGATGGACTACGCCGACGACGACGAGATCCGGGCGGCGATCCGCCAACTCGCCCGTACCACCGGGGTGTTCGCCGAGACGGCCGGTGGCGTGACGGTCGCCGTGCTGGGCAAGCTGGTCCGGTCCGGGCGGCTCGATCCGGCCGCCGAGACGGTCGTGTTCAACACCGGCGAGGGTCTCAAGACCTTGGATGCGGTTGCGGATCTCGTCGGTCCCACATATCGGGTCAAGCCATCCCTCCGCGCCGCGCGGGAAGCCGGCGTGTTGGGATGATCGACACGATCCGTGACTGGCGGAAAGCCCGCTGACCTGGGCTTTTCCTTAAAGGACTGCAAAGCGTAGCCGGGAATTCGCTTTGAGCTAGAAAACCTTCGTCTAGGGGCTTGACGCGTTTGCGGCACAGCTAGCACGATGCTCCGTGCGGGAGGACGATCGCCGCCAGGCCCGATCCGTCGGGCCGGCGACCGCAGCGCTGTAGAGCGTTGTGCGAATCGTCCTCTCGACCATTTCCGGGACAAATTCGTTCGCGCTCGACGGGCATCCCTGGCAGGGTCCGCGGCATGGACATCGAGGTCCGGGCGGTCGATCCGGACGACGACGAGACGCTGCACGCCCGTACCGCCATCCTTGCCGCGGCCCGCGCCCGCGACGTACCCGACTTCCCGCCCGCCGACCTGGTGAGCTGGCTGGCGTACCTGGACGGGCAGCCGGTCGGGGTGCTCACCGAGTGGCTGCCGTTGCGGGAGAACCTCGGCAACGTCCGGCTCGAACTCGTCGTCGATCCGGCGTACCGGCGCCGGCGCGTCGGCACCGCCCTGTACGCCTTCGCGGTGGCGGACGCGCCGAAGCGGGGCCGGATCCGGATCATCTCCGACGCGGTGGGGCAACTGCCCGGCGGGGCACCCCGCGACGGCGGCGGCAACGCCTTCGCCGAAGCCATGGGGGCCAAGCCGGCGCTGGACGACGTACGCCGCCGCCTCGATGTGTCCACTGTGGACATCGACGCGCTGGAACCGTTGCCCCTGCCGGGATACACGCCGGTGTACTGGCGCGACCGGGCGCCCGAGGAGCACCTGGCGGACATCGGCCGGTTGGACGGCCGGCTGGTCCTCGACGCGCCCAGCGGCGACCTGGTGATCGAGCCGCCGAAGGTCGACGCGGAGCGGATCCGGGACGAGGAGC
>VAXX01000066.1 GCA_005885115.1 Actinomycetota bacterium
CGACGGCGCCGTCGGCGGAGTCGGCCACCGTCGAGAGCACCACGAGCCCGGCGCCGAGCACCGGAGCGGCCGTACCCTGGCGGACCGTCAGCGGTACCAGAACGCACAGCACCAGCCCGATCGCGGTGACCGTGGCCGGACGTACGCCGAGTCGGGCGAGGACCCGCCCGGTCCGGTACGCCAGCCGGAGCCAGCCCCGCATCATCGGCGACCCGTCGCGCGGGTCGACCCCACCGTGCAGGCCGGACCAGCGCGTGGCGTACTGGTCCCAGGTCAGCAGCACGGTCGGCACCTCAGGCGCGGGCCCCAAGGGCGAGTTGCTGCCATACCTCGCGGGTCGCGGTGGAGCGGTTGAGCGTGATGAAGTGGATGCCCGGGGCGCCCTCGGCGAGCAACCGCTCGCACAGCGCGCCGGCCTGCTCGATGCCCAGCCGGCGGACGGCGGCCGGGTCGTCGGCGATCCGCTCGAACTGGGCCGCGAGCGCGGGCGGGAACGGCGCACCGGACAGTTGCTCGGACCGCTCGATCGTACGCATGCTGGTCACCGGCATGATGCCGGCGACGATCGGGGTGTCGCAGCCGGCCGCCGCTACCCGGTCGCGCAGCCGCAGGTAGTCCTCGGCGTCGAAGAACATCTGGGTGATGGCGAAGTCGGCACCGGCCCGGCACTTGCGGACGAAGTGCTCGGTATCGGCCTCGACGCTCGCCGAGCGCGGATGCTTGTACGGGAAGGCGGCCACGCCGACACAGAAGTCCCCGGCGTCCTTGATCAGCCGGACCAGGTCCTCGGCGTAGAGCACGCCCGACGGGTGGCGGATCCACTCGCCCTGCGGGTTGCCCGGCGGGTCGCCGCGGATCGCCAGGACGTTGCGGATGCCGGCGCCGGCGAACCGGCCGATCACGTTGCGCAGCTCGGCGACCGAGTGGTTGACGGCGGTCAGGTGCGCCATCGGCAGCAGGGTCGTCTCGGTCGCCACCCGTTCGGTCACGGCCACGGTGTTGTCGCGGGTCGATCCACCCGCGCCGTACGTGATCGACACGAACGAGGGCCGGAGCGACTCCAGCTCGCGGATGGCGCGCCACAACTGGCGGTCCATGTCCGCGTCCCTGGGCGGGAAGAACTCGAACGAGAACGTGGGCGCCGTGCCCCGGATCAGCGCGCCGATGGACGGCTGACCACCGGGCATCACCGAGGGAAGACCATGCGCCATGAGGCGACTCTAGCGGGAACGCGGCCCGGCTTCCTGGATCATCCCAGACGATGGCGGACCGGTTCACCGCGCGACCTCCCGGGCCAATCCGGTCAGGACCCGGCCGAGCGCCCGGGCCAGTTCGGCGCTCATCGGCGCCAGGCACAGCTCGCCGTCCCCGTCGCGCAGGGCCAGCGCGAGGTACGGGCGGCCGGAGAAGGGGTAGCCGGTGACCGGCGGCCCCTGCGCGACGGATACCTCCGCGAGCAGCGTGCCGGGCGGGTAGGGGCCGAGGACGACCGGACGGGAGGAGTGCGTGCCGTAGGGCTGATCGGCGCTGACCCCGCACCGGCGCGGGTCGCACCAGGCCGGATGACGGACGGGCCGGGGCATCGTGACCTCCTTTGGACGGTAAGGAACACGAGGTACAGATAACCGGAGAAGGGGGCGCATGGGAGGGGCCAGCTCAATCGAAATCCGTCACTGTTTGGGGGCGGGCTGTCGTACCGGGGTGGTAGGACTGGATACCGCATGGGGGGTCGTGAGGGGGTCTTGGCGCGGGATCGTCGAGACGGAGCACGACATGGTGGAGTCGCTCGGGCCGGTGCTGACCCGGGTGCGGTTGGCGCGTGGCTGGTCCCAGCTACGGGTCGCGGAGCTGCTGTGTGCCGCGTCCGGAACGCCGACCGTCACGCGGCACGAACTGTCGCGGTGGGAACGCGAGGAACGGATACCGTCCGGGCACTGGCTCGGGTGGCTGGCGCTCGTGCTGGACGTACCGGTGGAGGTGTTGACGGCGGCGGCGGGCCTGACCCGGCGTGGCCGCGGCCCGGCACCCGCGCCCGGTCCGGCCTGGGCCCGCCTGGACCGCAAGGCCACGACGGCGGAGCCGGCCGGGCTACCAGGCCGGGCCGCCGACGGGTAGCCGGAGCGGCGGACCACCGGTGCGACACCCCATGACCCGCTGAGGCGTACCCGCCGGCTAGCGTCTACCGCGTGGACATCGCGCCGCTGGACCGCGCCGACCTGCGTACCCGCGTCGAGAAGGCGCTGGCCGAGTTCCTGGCCCGCCAGCGCGACCGGCTGGTCGCGATCGAGCCCGCGCTGATCCCGGTCGCCGAGGCGATCGAGGACTTCGTGCTGGGTGCCGGCAAGCGGCTACGCCCGGCGTTCGCCTACTGGGGGTACCGGGGAGCCGGCGGTACGGACTCGCCCGAGCTGGTCGCGGCCGTGGCGGCGCTGGAGTTCGTCCAGGCGAGCGCGCTGATCCACGACGACGTCATGGACGACTCCGACACCCGCCGGGGGGAGCCGGCGGTACACCGGCGGTTCGCCGCACTGCACCGGGGCAGCGACTGGATCGGCGAGCCCGACGCCTTCGGTCAGGCCGCCGCGATCCTGCTCGGCGACCTGACCCTGGTCTGGTCGGACGAGCTGCTGCACAGCAGCGGCCTGGACCCCGCCGTGGTGGCCCGGGCGCGACCGGTCTTCGACGAGATGCGTACCGAGGTGACCGCCGGCCAGTACCTCGACGTGCTCGGCCAGGCGACCGCGGACAGCACGATGCGCTGGGCGCAGATGGTGGCCCGGTACAAGTCGGCCAAGTACACGATCGAGCGGCCGCTGCTGTTCGGCGCCGCCCTGGCCGGTGCCGGGCCCCGGTTCGTGCGCGCCTACTCGGGGTACGGGCTGCCGCTGGGCGAGGCGTTCCAGCTACGCGACGACCTGCTCGGGGTGTACGGCGACCCGGCCCGTACCGGCAAGCCGGCCGGCGACGACCTGCGGGAGGGCAAGCGTACGTACCTGGTCGCGGCAGCCCTGGAGGCCGCCGACCCGGCTCAGCGCACGGTGATCGAGACCGGACTCGGCCACCCGGAGGTCGACGTCGACGCGCTGCGTGCCGTGTTCGTCGCGACCGGGGCGCGGGAGCGCACCGAACAGCGGATCACCGAGCTGACCACCGAGGCAGTGGCCGCCCTGGACAGCGTGGACCTTCCCGACGAGCCGAAGGCCGTCCTCACCGAGCTCGCCGGGGCCGCGACCCGCCGGAGCCGCTAGCCCGACCCGCTATCGGGCCGGTCGCCCGGCCCGTACCCGCGATGACGGAGCCGTTGATCCGGCGTCCGACCGGCGGGCCGGTCGGCGGGGCCACGGGGAGCACCGGGGCCACGGGGAGCACCGGGATCGGCGTACCGTCCAGCGGCGACACCTCGGGACCGCTGCCCCGGAGCAGGACGAACAGCGGCGGCACCGGGTACCGGGCGCGGGCGGCGACGGCCCGTCCGAGCGCGTCGTACGCCTGGCGCCAGGCCGTCGCGTCGGCGGCGAACGCGCCGTACCGCTCCCACAGCAGTACGTGTCCGGTGCCGGGCAGCCAGGACAGGTCGGCCAGGCAGTCGACCAGCCCCGCCCAGGTGTGGCCGAACCAGCTCGGGAAGGTCATGATCCCGGCGCACTCCTCGAACAGCCGGACCGGATCGGTGACGCCGTCCAGGGCGTACCCGCTCCAGCCGCACCCGGCCAGCTCGCGGCCGAGCGCGCCCGGGTGGGCGCGGGAACGCCAGCGGTACACCCCCGGCGGGTACGCCCCGGACACCAGGGCGGCGAGCCGCGCCGGCGTCACCGGGACCCACCCGTTGGTACGGTGTGCCCGATGAGCAGCCCAAAAGCGGCCGACAACGGCTCGGCCGGTGCGGATCGGATACGGGCAAGCACGATCAAGGCACCCCCCTCGGATGAACCGAAGACCGCCCCCCAGTCTCCGGCCACTTGTGCCTCCGCGCAGTCTGCGCGGCCCGGCGTGATCAGGCAAGCCGCCAGGCGGGTGACCGGTCCGACCGGATTGCGCTATCTGGGGCTCGCCGGCTCCGTCGGCGTCGCCGTGGCCGGGACCCGAGCGGTCGGGCTGCTCGGGGTCGCCGTTCTGGTGGGCGCCTGGCTGGGCCTGCGCCGGGTCACCGGGCCGGCGCCGGGCGCCGGTCCGGACAGCGCCGGCCGCCGGGCGGATACCCGGTGGCTGCTGGTGACCGCCGGGCTGTGGGCGCTGCCGCTGCTCGTCGCGCCGCCGCTGTTCAGCGGGGACGCCGGGGCGTACGCCTGCCAGGGCCAGTTGTACCTGCACCACCTCAGCCCGTACCGGCACGGCGCCGCCGACCTGCCGTGCACCTGGCTGGACCGGACTCCGCCGCTGTGGCGGCACAGCCCGGCGCCGTACGGGCCGCTGTGGGTGGTGCTGTCCGGGGCGGCGGCCACGACCGGCAGCTACCTGGGCGCCGTGGTGGTGCTGCGGGCCGTCGCGCTCGCCGGGATCGCGCTGGCCATCGGGTACGGGCTGCGACTGGCCCGGATCCTCGACGCCGCCCCGTCCCGGGTCGCCTGGCTGGGCGCGGCAGGCCCGCTCGTACTCCTGCACGGGGTGTCCGGCGTGCACAACGACGCGCTGCTGGCCGGGCTGGTCGTCGCCGGGCTGGCGTACGCGGCGACGGGACGCTGGGGGCTGCGGGCCGGCGTACTCCTCGGACTGGCTCTGGCCGTGAAGGTGACCGCGCTGGTCGCCATACCGTTCGCGGTGTTGGTGATCGCGCGTGACCGGCGACCCGCCGCGCTGGCCCGGGCCACCGCGGGCGTCGCGGTCGGGGCCGGCGGTGCGTTCGCGGCGGTGTCCGCCGCGGCCGGCCTCGGGCTGGGCTGGCTGCCCGCGCTGTCGGGCACCGCGACCCTGATCCAGTGGAGCTCGCCACCGACCGGCGTCGGGATGGCCGCCGGCTACCTGCTGCGCGCGGCGGGCCGGACCGACCTGTCCCCCGGCGCGCTGGCCATCGCCCGCGGCCTCGGCCTGCTCGCGCTGGCCGGGCTGCTGGTCGCGCTGTGGTGGCGGACCCGCACCCCGGTCCGCGCGGCCGGCGTCGCGCTGGCCGCGACCGCGCTGCTCGGCCCGGTGTTCTTTCCCTGGTACGCGCTGGCCCCGCTCGCCGTGCTGAGCTGCACCGGCGTGACCTCCCGGTGGCTGGCGGGGGTGGTCGCCGGGCTGGCCCTGCTCGTCCTGCCGGACGGCAGCGGGCTGGACGCGCTGACCAAGCCGGTCGGGGCGTTCCTCGACGTGGCCCTGGTCATCGCGCTGGCGGTGTGGTGGGTCCGTCGACGCCGCGCCGACCGAGCCAGACCCACACCGACAGCGTGACGAGCACCAGGGCGTACCCGAAGCCGAGGTCCTCGACCGGGGCGTACGCGAGCCGCAGGCCCAGGATGGCGTGCGGGTCGTACCGGACGACCTGCCGCCCGGTGAGCACCCCGTTGGCGACGAGCTGGCTGGCGAGCACGATGGCGTACGTGGTCCAGAAGACCCGCCCGGCGACCAGCCTCGTGCGGAGTACCAGCAGGTCCAGCGCGAGCGCCCCGAGGACGGCCAGCCCCGCCGCCACGGTGTAGCTCACCGCCTGAGTACCTTCCGGACCGCCTCGTACCCGAGCACCGCGCACACCGGTACCACGACGAAGAACAGCAGCTCCTCCAGCGGCAGCCGGCCGGGCAGGACGACGCCCACGGTCTGCCCCGGGTCGTAGCTCCACTGGTGCGCGGCGATCCCGGCCAGGTCCCAGGCCCCGAAGACCAGCACCACCGGTACCAGCGTCAGCAGCAGCCGGCGCCACCGGC
>VAXX01000067.1 GCA_005885115.1 Actinomycetota bacterium
GTGCATGGGCGAGGCGCACGCCGACGTGGTCCTGGACCGGTTGCGGGCCGGCGGGGTGGAGCTGTCCACCGAACCGGTACGGGTGGCCCTGCGGGAAACCTTCGCGGCCCCGTCCAAGGGGCACGGGCGGCACGTCAAGCAGTCCGGCGGGCACGGCCAGTACGCGGTCTGCGACATCGAGGTCGAGCCGCTGACGCGCGGGTCCGGCTTCGAGTTCGTGGACCGGGTGGTCGGCGGCGCGGTGCCCAACAACTACATCCCTTCGGTGGAGAAGGGGGTACGGGCGCAGATGGAGCGGGGCATCGTCGCCGGGTACCCGGTGGTGGACCTGCGCGTGACGCTGTTCGACGGCAAGGCGCACTCGGTCGACTCGTCGGACGCCGCGTTCCAGACGGCCGGGTCGATGGCTCTGAAGGAGGCCGCGGAGAAGGGCGACGTCACCCTGCTGGAGCCGGTCGACGAGGTGGAGATCCGGGTGCCCGAGGGCTTCGTCGGCGCGGTGATGAGCGACCTGTCCAGCCGGCGCGGGCGGGTACAGGGCACCGAGTCCGACCCGAACGGGACCGAGAAGACCCTGGTGCACGCCGAGGTACCGGCGACGGAGCTGGTCCGGTATGCGGTCGAGCTGCGCGCCATGACCTCGGGTACGGGCACGTTCACCCGTACCTTCGTCCGGTACGACCCGATGCCCGCGCACCTCGCCGAGCAGGTCAAGAAGGAGCACGCGGCCCGGTCGTGACGCGCGTGACGCCGTAGGGGACACGAGTGTCTCCTACGGCGTCTGCGCTACAGCCGGCCCAGCAGCTTGTCGACCTCGGCGACCTGGTCGCCGGTCAGCGGGCCGTACGCGAGCGCCCCGGCGTTCTCCTCGACCTGCGCCACTGTCCGGCAGCCCGGGATCGGGATCGTCTTGTCGCTGCGCCCCCACAGGTAGCCGATCGCGCCCTGGGCGAGGGTACGACCGCCGGAGCGCAGGACCTCCCGGACCGCCTCGACGCGTTCCAGGAACGCCGGATCGGGCCGGCCGTCCTGGAAGTACTCCATCCAGTCCGGCGAGATGCCCCGGACGTCGTCGTCGCCCAGGCTCGACGCGGCGCTGTACTTGCCGGTCAGCAGCCCCATCGCCAGCGGTCCCCGGTTGACGCTGGCCAGGTCGAACCGCTCGCACACGTGCAGCACCTCGGCCGCGTCCGACAGCACCGAGAAGTCGTGCTGCACGGCGGTGACCGCGTGGCTGGCCATCGCGAACGCGGTGGCGCGGTCCGGGTAGTCGGTGCTCCACCCGTACGCCCGGATGGCGCCGGAGCTGACCAGCTCGTCGAGCACCGGCACGAGCTCCAGGGCCGCCACGATCGGCAGGTCGTTCAGGTGCAGCTGGTACAGGTCGACGTGGTCGGTACCGAGCCGGCGCAGCGAGTCGGCGAGCTGGCCGCGTACCCCCCCGGGGGTACCGTCGGCGCCGGTCAGCTCCCGGGTCCGCTCGTCGGCGAGGTTGCCGAACTTGGTGGCGAGCACCACCCGGTCCCGCCGGCCGGCCTGGGCCCGACCGAGGATCCGCTCGCTGTGCCCCGCCCCGTAGACATTGGCCGTGTCGAAGAACGTGACACCCAGGTCGAGGGCGGCGTGGATGGCGCGGATCGACTCGGCGTCGTCGACCGCACCCCACCCCAACGGCTTCCCCCGCTCCCAGAGCGGTCCCCCGATCGCCCAGCAGCCGAACCCGAGCGCGCTCACCTGGATCCGGCTGCGGCCCAGTGACCGCGTCATCGTCGTCATAACCAGACAATGACACCGCGGAAGGCCCTAGGGGGAGATTCCTTTCGGCCGACCGAGGGCGAGCAGTTCGGACACCGTGACGAACCGGAAGCCCCGCTGCCGCAGCCCGGCGAACATCTCCCCGAGGTGTTTGATCGCGACCAGCCGCTCGGCGGCGCCGACGTCGTGGGCCAGGACGATCTGGCCCGGGCTTACCCCGTTGACGATCTCGCTGACCTGGCCGGCCTCGTTGTGCAGGTAGGCGCTCTCGTGCATCTGCCGGGACCAGAGCACCAGGTCGTACCCGTGCCGGTCCGCGGCCAGCAACGTCGAGCCGCCCAGGTGCCCGTACGGGGGACGCAGCAGCCGCGGCTCCCGCCCGGTGTACCGGCGGATCGTGTCGTGCGCGCGGCCGATCTGCTCGGCGACCCCGGCTTCGTCGAGCATCGCGAGGTCCGGGTGCGACCAGCTGTGGTTGCCCACCTCGTGCCGGCCGAGCCGGCCCTTGACCAGGTCGGCGTACGCGGCCAGGTGCTGGCCGACCATGAAGAACGTCGCCGGCACCTGGTACGCGTCGAGCGCGTCGAGCACCGTCGACGTCCAGTTGGGGCCGGGACCGTCGTCGAAGGTGAACGCGACGATCGGCTCGTCGGTCTCCACGTACCAGACGGTCCTGACCTGCCCGTGCACCTCGAACTCGGGACGGTCCGCGGCCGGCGCGTACCCGCCCCCGAAGGGTAGGTGGTTGGGCGGGAACAGCCTGGGCGCCGCCATCGCCCCCGCACCGACCGCCGCCCCACCGGCCGCGATCAGCGCACCGCGCAGAAACGCCCGCCGCTCAATTCGCATGTCCTCCCCCATGGCTGAGCTTCTGATGTTCGCACATCAGGGCTCGGCGGTGGTCTCAGGAGGCCGCGCCGACCCTCTCGGCCCGCGGCGCGGCGGCCGGCGCCGGCTGGCCCCGCCCGCTGCCGTTGTCGAAGACCGAGGCCGCGGCGGTGACCACGCTCATGATCGCGGCGGCCACGAACACCACGACCAGGCCATGGTGGAACGGCCCCGAGATCAGGTTCGGGAAGAACTGCTTGCCGGTGAGGGTGGCCACGTTGCCCGCGGGCAGGTGCGCCAGGACGCCGCTGGGCCCCAGCAGCGAACCCAGCGGGTTGTACCCGAGGAACGCCGCGAACAGGCTGCCGACCGGCGGGAGGCCACCGATGCGGGTCGCGACGGCTGCCGGTACCCCCTGCTGTTCCAGCCCCGCGGTCAGCGTGTGCGGCAGGTCGGCCGCCAGCCCGATGACCATCAGCGAGAAGAAGATGCCGATGGACAGGGCGGATCCGGAGTTGAAGAAGGTGCCCCGCATCCCGGCCGCGGCACCGCGCTGCCCGGCGGGTACCGAGCCCATGACCGCGGAGGCGTTCGGCGAGGAGAACAGGCCCGAGCCGATCCCGCTGAGCGCCACGAGGGCGGCGAAGACCCAGTACGGGAAGTCGACCGGCAGCAGGACCAGCCCGACGAAGCTCGCCGCCACCACCAGCGCGCCACCGACCGCGAACGGACGCGCCCCGAACCGGTCGGACAGCCACCCGGACACCGGCCCGGCGACCAGGAAGCCGACGGTCAGCGGGAGCAGGTAGATGCCGGCCCACAGCGGCGTGGCGGCGTAGTCGTACCCGTGCAACGGCAGCCAGATGCCCTGGAGCCAGATGATCAGCATGAACTGCATCCCGCCCCGGCTGATCGAGGCGAGCAGGCCGGCGAGGTTGCCGAAGGCGAAGGTACGGTCGCGGAACAGCCCGAGGTGGAACATCGGCTCCGGTACCCGGGTCTCGATCACTACGAACGCCACGAGCAGCGCGACTCCGCCGGCCAGGCCGGCCACCACCCACGGGTTCGTCCACCCGGTGCTGTGCCCCCCGTATGGCTGGATCCCGTACGTGATGGCGGCCAGCAGCGCCGACAGCCCCAGCGCGAAGGTGACGTTGCCCGGCCAGTCCAGCCGGCCGGGCTGGCGGGCGCCCAGCTCGTGCAGCGACAGGTACGACCAGACGGTGCCGACCAGACCGATCGGTACGCTGACCCAGAACACCGCGCGCCAGTCCCACTCGGCGAGCACGCCACCGAGCACCAGCCCGATGAACGAGCCGGCGATCGCCGCGACCTGGTTGATGCCCAGCGCCATCCCGCGCTGCCGGGCCGGGAACGCGTCGATGAGGATCGCGGTGGAGTTGGCGAAGACCATCGAGCCGCCGACCGCCTGGACGACCCGCCAGCCGATCAGCCACAGCGCTCCCCCGCCGCCGCGCAGCGGGTCCAGGGACAGCGCGATCGAGGCGAGCGTGAAGATCATGAAACCGAGGTTGTACAGCTTGACCCGGCCGTACATGTCGCCGAGCCGGCCCAGGGCGACGACCAGGACCGCCGAGACGAGCAGGAAGCCCATCAGCATCCAGAGCAGGTAGCTGACGTTGCCCGGAGCCAGCGGGTCGAGGTGGATGCCGTTGAAGATGGCCGGCAGCGAGATGATCACGATCGAGGAGTTGACCGTGGCGAGCAGCATGCCGAGCGTCGTGTTGGACAGGGCGACCCACTTGTACCGCGGGTGGTCCCGGTCGAAGCGCACAGCGGTCCTCGGTTGGCTCATTCCTCCAAGATACTAAGCTAAGCTAACGATCGCACGTGAGTATCCTCACCGGTCCCAGGCCTTGGCCAGCAGATCGCGGGTATCGGTGAGCAACTGCGGCAGTACCTTGGTCCGGGCGATCACCGGCATGAAGTTGCCGTCCCCGCCCCACCGGGGCACGACGTGCTGGTGGAGGTGGGCGGCGATGCCGGCCCCGGCGACCGCGCCCTGGTTCATCCCGACGTTGAACCCGTGCGCCCCGCTGACCGAGCGGATCACCCGCATCGCGGTCTGGGTGACCCGGGCCAGTTCGGCCGTCTCCGGCTCGGACAGCTCGGGATAGTCGGCCACGTGCCGGTACGGGCAGACCATCAGGTGCCCCGGGTTGTACGGGTACAGGTTGAGCACCGCGTACACCTGCTCGCCCCGGTGGACGACCAGGCTGTCCGGGTCCGGTAGCTTCGGCGCGCGGCAGAACGGGCAGCCGGTCGGCTGGTCGTACCCTTCGGCGGGACGGTCGGCGCCGGTCAGGTATGCCATCCGGTGCGGCGTCCAGAGCCGCTCCAGCCCGTCCGGTTCGCCTACGTCCATTCCCGGCATGGTACCGGCGGCGCTCCCGCGGCCGGGAAGCTAACCACGCCCCGGGATCTGTTGCAGCACCCAGCCGTTGCCGTCGGGGTCGGTGAACCGCACGAACAGCCCCCACGGCTGCTCGTCGACCCCGCTTACCGCCACCCCGTGGTCGAGCAGGTGCTGCCGGGCGGCCGCCACATCGGACACCACCACCTGGACGCCCTGCTGGGAACCGGGCGCCATCTCGGTGACCCCGGTGCCCAGGACGATGGAGCAGGCCGACCCGGGCGGGGTGAGCTGGACGAACCGCAACCCCTCGTGGACCTTGTGGTCGTGGTCGGCGTGGAAGCCGACCTGGTCGACATAGAAGGCCTTCGCGCGGTCCACGTCGGTCACCGGGATGGCCACGAGCTCGATCTTCCAATCCATATCACCACGCTACGTCGGGGGTACGACAGTGACCGGGCACCGGACCCGGGGTAGGATTTCATCACTCGATGAGATTGGTGCCCGATGATGGATGTGGACGTCTGTGTGGTCGGTGGCGGACCCGCCGGTCTGGTACTCGGCCTCCTGCTCGCCCGGGCCGGCG
>VAXX01000565.1 GCA_005885115.1 Actinomycetota bacterium
CAGATATTCGAGTCCGCTCATCTGGCAGGCGGCCAACCGGCCTTCCGCCAGCAGCGTCTCGAAGCGCCGACGAACGTCCTCGTTCCGGTCCCGCAGAACATGGGTGGAGGTGTCCGCGAGATAGATCGCTCCTGCCATCAGGCCGCGGCCGCGTCCCGGGCGACGGCTTCGCGGGCGGCATCTTCCAGCCGGGACAGGTCCCGTCCGCCGCCATATCGCCATGCCTCTGCCGAGCCGCTGAAGTCCATCGTGGCGCTGTCGAAGGCAGCCATGATGTCCGCAGCCTGCTTGCGCAGCGCAAAGGAGTGCAGGGCCGCGTTGATCGTGGCCACCTTGGTGTCCGTACCGAGGACTTCGCGGGCGGCTTGCAGCCACTCGTCGTTGACGTCAACGCTGATGCGGGTCATGCCGAACAGCATACACCAATGACGAGCTTAGTGGCGCACCAAGATCGGGTGCACTTTGGTGCCGGAGCCGGATATCAGGTGGCGCGGCGCGGGTCTATCCAGCCGGCACCGGCCAGGTGATCCAGCACCTGGGTGACCGCGTCGGCGACCGGCAGCTCCGACGTGTCCAGGACGAGATCGGCGTCGGCCGGCTCCTCGTACGGGTCGTCGGTGCCCGTCATGCCCTTGAGCAGGCCGGCGCGGGCCCGCGCGTACAACCCCTTGCGGTCGCGCGCCTCGCAGACCGAAAGCGGCGTCGCGACCCAGACCAGCGCGAAGCCGGCGCCCGCCGCGCGGGCCAGCTCGCGCGCCTGGGCCCGGGCCGCCGCGTAGGGCGCGATCGGGCAGCAGATCGCCAGGCCGCCGTGCCGCGCGACCTCGGCGGCCACCCAGCCGATCCGCCGGATGTTGAGGTCGCGGTCGGCCTTGGAGAAGGTCAGGCCGGCGGACAGCTCCCGGCGGACGATGTCGCCGTCCAGCACGGTGACGGTCCGCTCGCCGGTCTCCAGCAGCGCGTCGGAGACCCCGTGCGCGATCGTCGACTTGCCCGAGCCGGACAGGCCGGTGAAGAACAGCACCAGGCCACGGTGGCGGCGCGGCGGGCGGTTGCGGGCCAGCTCACGGGCCACGGCCGGCGGGGTGTGCCATTCCGGCAGCGGGTTGCCCCGGTCGAGCAGCTCGTCGATCTCCGGGCCGGACAGCGCGGCCCGCCGGTACCGCGGCGGGATGTCGTCGCGGCCGCGCCACTGGCCGTCGCGGCTGTCGTAGGCCAGCTCGCGGGGGACCAGCACGCGCGGGCCGCCGCCGGAGAGCATCGTCTCGCCGGTGGACAGCAGGTGGGTGACGCCGAACGCGGCGGCCACCCGGGCGCGCAGCAACGCGTCGCGGATCTCGTCGCCGTGCGGCGCGAGCGGGACGGTGACGATGGTCGCGGACGGCATCCGGTCCCGCGCGGCCAGGACGGTCCGGACCAGGCCCTCGCAGGACAGCCCGTCGGGGGTGGTGCCGGCCGTCGGGACCAGGACCAGCAGATGACCAGCAATGGTACGGGCGGCCAGCGCTATCTGTGCCAACTGCGGCCGGTGCAGGGGCCGGTCGGCGATCACCCCCAGGACGCGCCCGGGCGGGAGCATCGTCCTGACCTCCTCGGGGGTACGCCGCAGCCGCTGGAACGGTCCGTGACCGCCGTCGCCGATCCGGCGTACCGGGCCGCCGACGCCGTACCAGCCGGGTCGGGTCGGCCAGACCTCCCGGGCGTCGACGGCAGCGACCGGCGAGCATCTCCTCCGGCGCATCCAGCGTCACCGGCACCGGCCAGGCCGTACCGTCGGCCAGGCGCCCCCGGCGACCCAGGCTGGTCAGGTCGTCCCGCCCGAGGAAGCCGGTCAGCGGCGCGTACGCGCCCGACAGCAGCAACTGCAGGTCGGCCAGCTCGTACGGGCGGGGTGCGTACGAGGGCGCGTCCCGCAGTACGTCATCGGGCAACACCCAGCCGGCGCTCACGCACCCGCCTCGCTGCGCTCGCCGGCCGCATGAGGCACCACAGGGCTGAGCCCATGATTCGCTCGCTGGCGCTCACTCATGCCCGGTAGTTTGCCAGTACCGTCTGACATCCGCGCCGGGGGACTCAGCCGGTGTTGCGCATCCCGGCCGCGATCCCGTTGACCGTGGTGAGCAGCGCGCGCTCCAGCGTCGGGTCGGTGACGCCGGGCCGGGCCGAACCCGGTGTCCCCCGACCGGCCCGGTACTGGGCGAGCAGCGCCACCTGCAGGTGGTGCAACGGCTCCAGGTACGTGTCGCGGACGGCGAGGGTACGCCGCAGGACCGGCTGGCGCTCCAGCGACGCGGCCTCCCCGGTGATCGCGAGCACCTGCGCGACGGTGCGCTCGTACTCGGTCCGGATGGTGCCCAGGATGTGCCGCAGGTCCTCGGGGACCAGGGTCTCCACGTACCGGGTGGCGATGCTCAGGTCGGTCTTGGCCAGCATCATCTCCACGTTCGACAGGAATGTCTGGAAGAACTGCCAGCGCTGGTGCATGTCGGCGAGCACCTCGCCGAGGCCGGCCTCCCGGGCCGCCGCGAGGCCGGTACCCACGCCGAACCAGCCCGGGACGATCTGCCGGCTCTGCGTCCAGCCGAATACCCACGGGATCGCCCGCAGGCCGGACAGGCCGGCACCCGAGTCGGGGCGCTTGGCCGGCCGGGAACCGATGTTGAGCGAGCCGAGCAGCTCGGTCGGGGTCGACGCCCAGAAGTACGCCGGCAGGTCCGGGTCCTCGACCAGTCCCCGGTACGCCCGGAACGCGGCGTCGGAGACGACGTTCATCGCCGCGTCCCAGCGGTCGAGGTCGGACGCCGGCTGGCGGGGCGTGGTGTGCAACAGGGTCGCCTGGAGTACGGCGGCCACGGTCAGTTCGAGATTCTCCTTGGCCAGCACCGGAAGCGCGTACTTGTCGGAGATGACCTCACCCTGTTCGGTCACCTTGATGGCGCCGTCGAGCGTGCCGAAGGGCTGCGCCAGGATCGCCTCGTGGGTCGGGCCGCCGCCCCGGCCGACGGTGCCGCCGCGGCCGTGGAACAGCCGCAGGCGTACCCCGTGCTTGGCCGCCACGTCGCGCAGGGCGCGCTGGGCCTTGTGGATGGACCACTGCGAGGTGGTGATCCCGGCCTCCTTGTTGGAGTCGGAGTAGCCGAGCATCACCTCCTGCAGGTCGCCCCGGGCCCGCACCAGCGACCGGTACGCCGGCAGCGACAGCAGGTCGTCCAGCAGCTCGCCGCCGGCGTCGAGTTCGGCCGGCGTCTCCAGCAGTGGTACGAAGCCGATCCGTG
>VAXX01000068.1 GCA_005885115.1 Actinomycetota bacterium
ACACGTCGCGACGGTGCGGACCGATCCGGTGACGGCGGGCGGCACCGACACCCTGACGTGGACGTACGGATACACCGGGGACCAGCTCCTGTCGGTCTGCCCGCCGGGCACCACGACGGCGTGCACGACGTACGGGTACGACCAGCATCCGGCCTCGCAGTACCGCAACCAGGTGCTCGACCTGCGTCCGGGCTCGTACTGGCCGCTCGACGAGACCTCCGGGACGGTCGCGTCGAGCGCGGTCGTCGCGAACGAGGGCGCCGACAACGCCACGTACACCAGTGTGTCGCTCGGGCAGCCCGCCCCGCTCGCCGGGAGCGCGGCCACGGCGGCCGGGTTCGACGGCACCGCCTCGATGGTCGGCCTGCCCAGCCTCAAGATGAGCGTCAACACCGAAGCCTCCATCTCGCTGTGGTTCAACGCACCCGCCGGTGCGCCGGCGGGTGTGCTATTCGGCTACTCCGACGCACCGATCAAACCCACGCCCACGATGGGCAACCACGAGCCGGTGTTGTATCTGGGGTCGGACGGGCATCTCCTCGGTGAGTTCTGGGAGACCGCCAGCGACTACACGCCCAACCCGGTCGTGACACCGACCTCGTACGCCGACGGCAAGTGGCACCACGTGCTGCTGACCGGATCGCAGTCGGTCCAGGTGATGTATGTCGACGGGGTGCAGATCGGCACCACGCCCGGCCCGAACGGCCAGATCCAGACCACCGACGCGTGGCAGTGGCGCTTCAACTACCTGGGTACGGGGCTCCTCGGTCCGGACAACAACGGGGTCTCCTGGCCGGACCAGCCGTACACCGACGGGCAGACCCTCGTCCCGGCCTACTTCAAGGGCTCCATGGCGGATGTCGCGTTCTGGCCCACCGCGTTGACCGCGGCCGACGCCACCGCGCTCTACCGCGCCGGTACCCACCCGGACACGCTGCTCACCTCGATCACCCGTCCGTCCGGCAAGGCGTACGCCGCCGTGACGTACGACCAGCGGACGGCGGCCGTCACCGGGCTGACCGACGAGAACGGCGGCACGTGGGGGCTTGCCGCGCCGTCGGTCGCCGGCTCCAGCCAGGTGTTCCGGTCCGCGGTCATGGGGCCCGGCCCGCTCGCGTACTACCGCCTCGGTGACACGCCCGGAGCGGTGCAGCCGTACAGCGAGGTGAAGTACGCCCCGGCCGCGTACTCCGGTGTGACGCTGGGCGTACCGGGGCGGTTCACCGACGAGCCGGCCGCCCAGTTCAACGGCTCGTCCGGGTACGTGAGCCTGCCGTCCGGACTCTTCCCGACCGGAGCGAGCTCGCAGGACCTGTGGTTCAACACCATGTCCGGCGGAGTACTGCTGTCCTCGCAGGCGTCCGCGCTCGGCGGTGCCGCCGGCCCGGCCCTACCGGTCATGTGGATCGCCTCGGACGGAAGGCTGCGCGGCCTGTCGCCGTCGACCACGCCGATCGGCCCGCTCACCGCGATGAAGCTGACCAACAAGTGCGTCGACGACAGCGCCGGCGGCACCGCCAACGGCACGCACGTACAGATCTGGACGTGTACGAGCGACGACCAGAACCAGAGCTGGTCACTCTTCCCCGACGGCACGATCCGCTTCGCCGGCAAGTGCCTGGACATCGACGCGAGCGGCGCCGACCACGGTACGGGCAACGGCGACAAGCTTCTGCTCTGGGACTGCACCGGCGGCTACAACCAGGTGTGGCAGGCCAAGAACGGCAGCCTCGTCAACCCGACGTCCGGGCGGTGCCTGGACGACCCGGCCGGGTCGCTGACCGACGGCACCCAGCTGGAGATCTGGGACTGCAACGGCGGGCCGACGCAGCTTTTCGCGCAGTCGCTGGTCACCCAGAAGCCGGTCAACGACGGGCTGTGGCACCACGCGGTACTCACCTCGTCCGGCGCCCAGCAGGCGTTGTATCTCGACGGCGTGAAGGTGTACTCGTCGACGGACAAGACCGCGCTCACGCCGGGCGGGCAGCCGGACGCGTTCATCGGCGCGGGCGACACCGGTACGAGCGCGTCCGGACTCACCACGGGGACGACGGCGTACTTCTCGGGTTCGATCGGTGACGTCGCGTTCTACCCGGTTCAGTTGAGCGACCAGCAGGTGGGTACGCAGTTCGTCGCGGCCAAGCAGTCGTTCGGGCTCGCCCCGATGACCACGGTCACCGTCACCGACCCGGGCGGCAAGCCGGTCGCGTACCAGTACGACACGCTGATGGGCAACCGGCCGATCGCGCAGATCGACGGGCTCGGCAACAAGACGACGTACGGATACGACACGTCCGGGTTCCTCGACACGGTCACCGACCCGGACGGCGACGTCATCACCACCGGACACGACAGCGACGGCAACGAGGTCTCCCGGACAACGTGCCAGAACCAGGCCAGCCGCGCCTGCTCGACGTCGTACTCCACGTACGCGCCCAACACCCAGGGCCTTGACGTGGCGAAGAACGCGAAAGTCACCACCTCCGGTGACTACACCGGCGGTGGCGGGTGGAGTACCGCCTCGATGGTCGACGGAAACACCACATCGGTATCGGGGACCGCCGAGGGCTGGGCGAGTACCGCGTACTCGAGCGCGAGTAACACGTCGTGGGTACAGCTGGACTTCGGGGCGGCGAAGACCATCGACCGGGTCGACCTGTACGCGCGCAACGACGACCCTTACACCGGGATGTACTTCCCGCAGAACTTCACGATCGCGGTCTCGACGGACGGCACGAACTGGACGACGGTCGCGTCACCGACCGGGTACGCGCAGCCGACCACACCGGCGCCGGCCTCGTTCGGCTTCGCGCCGACCAGTGCCCGGTACGTGAAGGTCACCGCCACCCTTCTGCGCGGCGTGGGCAGCGAGTACCGGTTCGAGCTCGCCGAGCTGATCGCGTTCAACGACCGGCCCGACCCGAGCGCGGGTCAGCTGCTGACCACACGGGACGCGCGGTCCCCGGGTTCCCGACGGGCCGGAAGACGACGATCGCGTACACCGACGGGAAGAGCGTGATGTCGGCGGACAACAGCGCGGTGCCGGCACCGGCCGGGCTGGCGTACAAGACGACGTCCCCGGGCGGCGCCACGAACGCGGTGGCGTATCTGCACAATGGCGACGTCGCCTCGACCACCGACGCGGACAAGCTCGCCACGTCGTACGCGTACGACAATCTCGGCCGGGTGGCCACCCGTACCGTGGCGGCGCCGGGCGGCAACCTGGTGACGACCTTCGGGTACGACGGGCGCAACCAGGTCATGTCCGAGACCGACCCGTCAGTCACCAACCGGGTCAGCGGCGCGAAGCACACACCGACCACGAAGACGACGTTCGACGCGGACGGAAACATCACCGCGCAGACGGTCTCGGACTCGGTGGCCGGCGGCGACGCCGCCCGGAAACGTACGTACACCTACAACACTCACGACCAGCAGGCCACGAGCGTCGACCCGCTCGGCAACACGACGACGTACACGTACGACGGCTATGGCCGCAAGGCGTCGGAGACCGACCCGCTCGGCACCACGACGGCGTACACCTACGACGCCAACGGCCACCTGTTGACCCAGGTGCTGACCAACTACACCGGGGACCCGGTGAACAAACAGTCCGCTGCGCCGCTGACCGAGGAGTCGCGGGCGTACGACCCGGCGGGGCGGCTCGCGTCCCTCACCGACGCGATGGGCGGGAAGACGTCGTACACGTACACCGACTATGGCCGCAAGGCGTCGGAGACCGACCCGCTCGGCACCACGACGGCGTACACCTACGACGCCAACGGCCACCTGTTGACCCAGGTGCTGACCAACTACACCGGGGACCCGGTGAACAAACAGTCCGCTGCGCCGCTGACCGAGGAGTCGCGGGCGTACGACCCGGCGGGGCGGCTCGCGTCCCTCACCGACGCGATGGGCGGGAAGACGTCGTACACGTACACCGACAACCGGCTCGTGGCGACGGTGACGAAGGTTGACGCGCAGGGCAACAACCCGTTCGTCCTCCAGTCGAACACGTACGACCCGGCAGGCCACCTGACCCAGCGGGTCACCGGCAACGGCGCGACCACCACGGCGTACACATATGACGCGGCGGCGCGGCAGACCTCAAGCACGCTCGACCCGACCGGTGCCAGGCGCGGCACCACCGTGTCGTACACCGCGGACGACGCGATCGCCACGAGCGCGAGCACGGACGCGAGCGGGGCGACGTTGGTGACCAGCGCGACGTACGACCCGATGGGTCACGTCACCTCGAAGTCGATCCGCTCCGACGGCGCGGGACACCCGACCGGCTGGTGGCGTCTGGGCCAGACCAGCGGCACCTCGGTCGTCGACGCCTCGGGCACGGGCAACACCGCGTCGACCACCGCGACCGGAGTCACCTGGTCCGGCGGCGTGGCGGTGCTCGACGGGAGCACCGGTGCGGTGTCCACGAACGGGCCGGTACTCACGACCACCGCGTCGTACTCCGTGTCGGCGTGGGTCGACCTGTCGGCAAGCGCCGGCACCGGCGCGGTCGTGGCGCAGGACGGCGGCACGCAGACACCGTTCAACCTCGGCTACGACGCCGGGGCGAAGGACTGGCGATTCAGCCTCTCGGACGCGGACACGTCAGGCGCCACATACACCACGGCCGCGAGTACGGCCGGCGGCGCCGCGACCGGTACCTGGGTGCACCTGGTCGGCGTCTACGACGCGGCCACCGCACGGATCACCTTGTACGTCAACGGTTCCGCCGCCGGTTCGACGCCGTACAGCTCGGTCTGGCAGGGCAGCGGTGCGTTGCAGATCGGCCGGGCGAAAGTCAACGGCGCGTACGCGCAGTACCTCAACGGTCAGGTCTCCGACGTTCAGGTGTACCAGCGCGCCCTGTCCGGTACGGACGTGTCGACGCTGTTCACCGCCGGCCGTACCGGTGGGTCGGTCGCCTCCTCCAACAAAATCACCACGTCCTGGGCGCTCGACTCACGCGGGTACCCGACGCCGATGACCGACGGGAACGGAAACGTCACCAGCTACACGTACGACGAGACCGGCCACCTCACGGTCACCACCGCGCCGACAGTCACCACCGAGACGTCGACCCAGCCCCCGACCGCGACGCACCCGACGACCTATCGCGGATACGACACGTTCGGTGAGGTGGTGGAGACCAAGGACGCCGACGGAAACATCACCACGACCGGGTATGACGCGGACGGGCACCCGGTCACCCTGACGGCGCCGTCGTACACCCAGCCGGGTACGACGACGGTGCTCACCCCGGTGACCACGAGTACGTACGACGCCGGCGGAAACCGGGTCTCCGTCAAGGATCCGCTGGGACACACCAAGACGTACCTGTACGACCAGCTCGGCGACCTCGCGAAGACGACGGCCGCGAACGGTGCGGTCACCCACGCGACGTACGACACCAACGGCGACCGGCTGTCGGTGACCGATCCGGCGGGCGGGCAGACCCGGGCGACGTACGACCACCTCGGTCGCCAGCTCACGAGCACGGTCATCGACCGGGCACCCAGCACGGCGAGCTTCAAGACCACCAACTCGTACGCCGCGTCGACCACCAACCCCGGCGGCGCGAGGCTGGCCGCGGTCACCAGCGCCACCGGAGTCGTCACCACGTACGGGTACGACGCGCTCGGGCAGACCACGTCCGTCAAGGACGGGGTCGGCAACACGACGAAGTACTCGTACGACTTCCTCGGCCGCCGGACCGCGGTCACCGCGCCGGACAAGACGTCCGTGACGAGCACGTACGACCAGCTCGGCGACGTCGTCACACAGACCGCGCGGGACAGTACGGGCGCCGCTGTGCTCACCCAGTCGGCGACGTACGACTCGGTCGGTCACCTGCTCTCGGCCAAGAACGGTCGCGGATACACCACGACGTTCACCTACGACGCGACCGGGCTGCTGACCCAGGAGGTCCAGCCGGTCTCCAGTACATCGTCCATCACGACGACGTTCGGGTACGACGCGGCGGGCAACCGCACCCGGTTCACCGACGGCCGGAACAACGCGTGGATCTACACATACAACACGTGGAACAAGCCCGAGTCGGTCATCGAGCCCACCACGCCGACATACACCACCACGGCCACCCGTACCTCGACGGTCACGTACGACGCGGGCGGTGAGCCGGTCAGCCGGGCGCTGCCCGGCGGGGTAACGGTGTCCGCCACGTACGACACGGTCGGCAACCTGCTGACCGAGGCGGGTACCGGTGCCGATGCGGCGACCGCCTCCCGTGCCTTCACCTACGACCTCGACAACCGGATGACCTCGGCCGCCACCGGCGCCGTCGGCACGGTCGTGGCGACCTCGGACACGTTCACCTACAACGACCGTGGCCTCCTGCTCAGTGCCAAGGGCAGCGCGGGTACGAGCTCGTTCGGCTACACCGATGACGGGCTGATGAGCAAGCGCACCGACTCGGCCGGCTCGACGTCGTACTCGTACGACAAGGCCGACCGGCTCTCGTCGCTGACCGACGCCGCCACCGGCGTGAAGCTCGGCTACTCGTACAACAGCCTGTCCCAGGTGAGTTCGGTCAAGTACGGCACGAGTCAGGACAGTCGCAGCCTCAGCTACGACAGCATGCACCGGTTGAAGTCCGACACGCTGAAGACGTCGGCCAGCGCGACGGTGGCGTCGATCGGGTACACCTACGACGCCAACAGCAACCTCGCGTCGAAGACCACGACCGGGTTCGCCGGGGCGGCCACCAACGCGTACTCGTACGACCAGGCCGACCGGCTCACCTCCTGGAAGAAGACCGTCGGCTCGACGACCACCACGACCTCATACGGGTACGACGCCTCGGGCAACCGGACGAAGGTCGGCGCCAACGTCTACACGTACGACGCACGCGACGAGCTCACCAGCGACGGCACCAACACGTACACCTACACGGCGCGCGGCACGCTCTCGAAGCAGAACACGAGCGCGGTCACCACGGACGCGTACGGGCAGACAATCAGCCAGGGCGGTACGACGTTCACGTACGACGCGGTGGGCCGGGTACTCAAGTCCGGTTCGGCGGTCACCCTCGCGTACTCCGGCGCCGGCAATACACCGTCGTCGGACGCCGCCAACACCTACAGCCGGGACCCGGCCGGCGGGCTCGTCGGCATCGGCAAGGTCGGCGGTACCACGGCCAACGGACTCCTCGCCTGGACCGACCAGCACACGGACGTGGTCGGTGACTTCACCGCCACGGGTACGGCGCTGGCCGGCTCGACGGCGTACGACCCGCTCGGCAACGTCATCGCGGGTGCGTCACCGGTGGGTCAGCTCGGGTACCAGTCCGGCTGGACCGACAAGACGACCGGCAAGGTGAACATGGCGGCCCGCTGGTACAACCCGGCGACCGGCCAGTTCATGAACAAGGACACCGCGTCTCCGAGCCCGGTACCGAACTCGGCGGCGACCAACCCGTTCGCGTACGTCGACGACAACCCGATGCTCAAGACGGACCCGTCGGGCCACGGGTGGTGGAGCGACCTCACGTCGGACGTCTCCGACGCCTGGGACGCCACATCCAACTTCATCTCCAACACCGCAGAGGACCTCTGGAACACCGGGGTCCAGGCCTGGGACAGCGTCGAGTCGTGGACGGACAAGCACGTCGTCCAGCCGTTCAACTCGTTCGTCAACAAGGTCGAGGACAAGTTCAACGCCCAGCTCAAGTGGATCGACGCACAGATCAAGAAGACCGAGGCGCTGATCAAGTCGATCAACCGCTCGATCACGCAGACACTCCACAACGCACAACACTTCGTCAGTACGGCGTACCACGCGACCGTCAACGCGGTGAAAGCCACCGGTAACTTCATCAAGAACCACGCGGCGGCGATCGGCGAGTTCGTCGTATCGACGGCCGCGTTCATGGGATGTGAAGCCGTCCTGGGTGCGTTCACCGCCGGCGTCGGCGCGGTCGCCGGTGCGGTGGTGTGTGGTGCGGTGGCCGGTGCGGTGGGTGGTCTGTTCCACCAGGGCATCGCGTGCGCCACGGGCAAGGGCTCGTGCTCGGCGGGCTCGTTCCTCAAGGCCGGCGTGGTCGGTGGTGTGATCGGCGGACTGTCCGGTCTCGGTGGTGCGTTGGGCGGCAAGCTGCTCACCGCGATCGGCGGCAAGGCACTGCGCGCGGTCGGTGGGTTGTTCGGTCGCGGCGGTACCGAGGGCCTCGACGCCGCCGCGTCCGACGGCGCGTCGAGTGCGGCCGATGGCGCGCTGGAGAGCGGTACCGACAGCGGCGCCACGTCGGCGACCGACGACGCGGCGCAGGCTTCGTCCAAGGGCGGGCACGGCGACAGCGCGCCGGCCGACGACCCGGCGCCGTCAGGCGCGAAGGACGACGGCCCCGCCGCGGGCAAGGACAGCAAGTCCAACTCCTGCGGTACCGGCGTGCACAGCTTCGTCGGCTCCACCCCGGTGGTGCTGGCCGACGGCAGCGGCAAGCCGATCGACCAGGTGAAGGTCGGCGACACCATCAGCAACTCGGTACCCGGCGACACGACCAACCAGAGCAACACGGTATCGGCGGTCATCGTCACGAAGACCGACCACGACTTCGTGGACGTTTCGGTGCGGCCGGTGAAGCCCAAGACCGGCACGCTCGCCCGGGCCGCGGTCTCCGTCGCCGCGGCGGCGGTCGCCGTACATGGTGGGACGCTCACCACGACGTACCACCATCCGTTCTACGACGCGACGCGCTCCGCGTTCGTCGAGGCGCGGGACCTGCGTACCGGCGACGAGCTGCAGACCCCGACCGGGTACGCCGTCGTCACCGGGGTACGCCTGTACCACGCCACCGCGGTCACGTACGACCTCACCATCGGCGACCTCCACACGTACTATGTGATGGCTGGCAATGTGCCTGTACTGGTACACAACGTCAACACGCCTACCGGCTGCGGACCGAACGGTGAGCCAATTTACGACATTCCCGGTGGGTCAATTGGTGGTCAAGGTTCCGGCCAGCGGATTCCTGCGGGTCATCTTGCCGATTAC
>VAXX01000069.1 GCA_005885115.1 Actinomycetota bacterium
CACGCTGCGCGGATCGACGCCGAGCGAGTCGGCGACCACCGCCAGCCCGGTGGCCTTGGTGACCCCCGGCGGGCAGATCTCGATGTAGCCGAGCCCGGCCTGGGTGACGGTGACCCCGTCGGCGGGGATCAGGGTACGGGCGATCGCCACCAGCTCGTCCGGGTCGTACCGGTGCGAATGTGCGAACGCCTTGATCACCGGCCCGGCCAGCGCCTCGTGCCGGGCCCGCCGCTCCAGCGCGTCCGGGTACCGCCAGGCCGGGTGGGCCTCGCCCCACAGCGGGGCGCCCGGCTCGTCCCCCGCCTCGACCATCACCGACAGCGGCCCGACGATCGCCTCCAGCGCCTCCAAAAGGCCCAGGATCACCGCCCCGTCGACGGTGACCCCGCGCAGCGTGGCCGGCCCGGACGGGTCGGTCAGGTCGACTACCCGGGCGCCCTGGGCCAGCACCAGGAAGTCCGCCTCCGGGATGAACTCCCGGCAGGTGTCGATCAGCCGGGGACCGCGCCCGGTGGCCCCCACCAGCGGGATGCCGGCCGCCTTGACCCGCGCGAGCACCTCATGGGTGTACGCGCTGACGGTGTCGTCCGAGCGGACGAGTGTCCCGTCAAGGTCGGTCGCGACGAGTTTGGGCAGCCCAGGGTGGATCGACATGCGGGCCTCCTTTACAGGTGGGTCCGCAAGGCTACTCCCCGGCGACGAACCTCGGGAGGCTATCGGGTCAAGACGTCCCGTCCGCCGAGGAACGGCTGGAGCGCCTTGGGCACCCGTACGGTGCCGTCGGGCTGCTGGTGGTTCTCCAGGATCGGGATCAGCCAACGGGTGGTCGCCAGGGTGCCGTTGAGGGTGGCGGCGACCTGCGGTTTGCCGTTTTCATCCCGGTACCGGATGCCCAGCCGGCGGGCCTGGAAGGTGGTGCAGTTGGACGACGAGGTGACCTCCCGGTACCGGCCCTGTGACGGTACCCACGCCTCGCAGTCGTACTTGCGGGCCGCGCTGCTGCCCAGGTCACCGGCGGCCACGTCGATCACCCGGTACGGGATCTCGACCTTGGCGAGCATCTCCTCCTCCATGGCCAGCAGCCGCAGGTGCTCCTCGTGCGCCCGCTCCGGCCGGCAGTACGAGAACATCTCCACCTTGTCGAACTGGTGGACCCGCAGGATCCCCCGGACATCCTTGCCGTAGCTGCCGGCCTCGCGCCGGAAACACGACGACCAACCGGCGTACCGCAGCGGCCCATCCAGGTCCAGGATCTCCCCCGAGTGGTACGCCGCCAGCGGTACCTCCGACGTGCCGACCAGGTACAGGTCGTCGGCCTCCAGCCGGTACACCTCGGCGGCGTGGGCACCGAGGAAGCCGGTACCCTCCATCGACTCCGGCTTGACCAGCACCGGCGTGATCATCGGCGTGAAGCCGTGCTCGACCGCCTGTTGCAGGGCCAGTTGCAGCAGCGCGAGCTGGAGCAGCGCGCCGACCCCGGTCAGGTAGTAGAACCGGCTGCCGGACACCTTCGCGCCGCGCTCGGTGTCGATCGCGCCCAGCGCCTCGCCCAGCTCCAGGTGGTCCTTCGGCGCCGCGAGGTCCGGCAGCGTACCGACCTCGCGCAGGACCACGAAGTCGTCCTCGCCGCCGGGCGGCGCGCCGTCCTCCACGACGTTGGGCACCGCGAGCTGGGCGGCGCGCAGCCGGGCCTCGGCCTCGTCGACCGCCGCCTGCGCCGCCTTGACCTGGGCGGACAATTCCTTGGTACGGGTCAGCAACCCCGCCCGCTCGTCCCCGGACGCCTTGGCGACCTGCTTGCCGAGCTGGTTCTGTTCGGCGCGGACCGCCTCGAAGGCGGCGACCGCCGCCCGGCGTACCTCGTCGGCCGTGAGGAGCTCGTCGACGGCCGCCACGGACTCGCCACGAGCCCGCTGGCTCGCCCGTACCCGGTCCGGATCCTCGCGCAGCAGCCGCAGGTCAATCACGACCGCCAAGCCTAGTCGGTACGACTACCGACTTTCCGGTCGGGCGAAGTACGACTCGTCGACGGGTTCCAGCGCGCTCACCGTCAACTCGCGGTCCCCATCGGGCGCCCGAACCGCCGCGGGTACCGCCCCGGTCGCGGGTGCCACCGAGCGGCTCTGCCACCAGCCGCGCTGCCAGATCCCGGCGGTGATCGCGGCGGCGGACAGGAGCGCCACCGAGGCGTACGCCAGGTAGGCACCCGGCCCGGTCACCACCGTCGGTACCGCGCTCGCGTCGGCCTGCTGCCCGGTGTTGAACCCGTACGCGCCGAACCGGTCGAACATGTGCAGCGTCGCCTGGTGTACGGCCAGGACCGTCAACAACTGTCCCGCCGCCAACCCCAGCGCGGCGCCCATCGCCGCCCGTCGCCGTACGGCGCTGCCGGCGATGCCGAACCCGAGCGCCCCGAGCAGGCAGAGCACCGAGACGTGGTACACGAAGCCGTCGAGGGTCGGGATGGTGTCCAGGCTCAGGCTCGACCCGTCGGTCACCACGGTCAAGCTGGAGCTGGTGGTGGCGCCGATCGACGGCGCCAGTCGGACCCGGCCCCAGGGCAGCATCTCGGCCGCGACCAGCGCGGCGAATCCAGCTGCGGTCAGCGCCAGCGCGCCCGCCCGGGGCAGCGAGTACCGCAGCGCCGGCAGCCGCCGGCGGGCCGGCTCGACGCTGCCCCATTCCACGGTGTCCATCGCCGAATGATGACACGCCGGCCGGCCGGCCGCCGGCCCGCCGGTTCGCCCCGTGGCCGGCCGGGTTCGGCTAGGTTCTGTGGTATGCCGACTCGTCAATCATCCGCACAATGGCAGGGCAGCCTCCGCGAGGGCGCGGGCACGATGCGCCTGGGCTCCGGCGCGTACGAGGGCCCGTACAGCTTCGCCTCCCGGTTCGAATCGGGCACCGGAACCAACCCGGAGGAGCTGATCGCGGCCGCGCACGCGGGCTGCTACACGATGGCGCTGTCCAGCAACCTGGGCAAGGCCGGACACACGCCGACCTCGATCGAGACGACCGCCTCGGTCCACCTCGAGCCGCCGGCCGGGATCACCCGGATCGAGCTGGTCACCCGGGCGGTGGTACCCGACCTGGACGACGCCACGTTCCAGAAGATCGCCGACGAGACCAAGGACACCTGTCCGGTGTCGAAGGCGCTGTCCGCCGTCGAGATCACCCTCACGGCGCAGCTGGGCTGAGCATGCCGGTCCGGCTGGGCCGGGAACGATTCGAGGAACTGGTCGGGGACGCGCTGGACGCGATCCCCGCCCAGCTTCTCGACCTGCTCGACAACGTGGTCATCCTGGTGGAGGACGATCCGCCGGCCGAGGATCCCGACCTGCTCGGGGTGTACGAGGGTCACGCGCTCACCGAGCGCGGCTGGGACTACAGCGGGGTACTGCCCGACCGGATCGTCATCTACCGGCGCCCGATCCTGGCCATCTGCGACACCGAGGCCGACGTCGTCGAGGAGGTCGGCGTGACGGTGGTACACGAGATCGCGCACCACTTCGGCATCGACGACGCCCGGCTGCACGCGCTGGGCTGGGGCTAACCGAGTTCGCCGGCGCGGATCCGGGCCAGCCACGCCTCGGAGTCGAGGAACTCGTCGGACCGGGCCGGGGCGACGCCGGCTTCGTCGTGCGGTCCCCGCGCGCGCGGGTACGAGCCGAGGAACCGTACATCGGCACAGACCCGGCGTAGTCCCTGCAACGCCTCACCGACGGCCGGCTGGGCCACGTGCCCGGTGCAGTCCAGGAAGAAGACGTACCGGCCCAGCCGTTCCCCGGTGGGGTACGACTCGATCCGGGTCAGGTTGACCCCGCGTACGGCCAGCTCCATCAGCACCGCGAGCAGCGCACCGACCCGGTCGTGCGAGATGTAGACGGCCAGCGACGTGACGTCGTCACCGGTCGGCTCGGGCGGCGGCGCCGGGCGGCAGACCAGCGCGAACCGGGTGACCGCCTCGGGATGGTCGGCGACCTTGTCGGCCAGTACGGTCAGCCCGTGGTGGACCGCGCCGACCGGCGCGCAGACCGCCGCGTCGTACTCGCCGGCGGCCGCCGCGATCGCCGCGGCCGCGTTGGAGAGCACGTCCACGATCGTGGCGTCGGGCAGGTGGGTACGCAGCCACCCGCAGCACTGCGTGGCCGCCTGCGGATGGGCCGCGATGGACCGGACGTCGACCAGGCTGGTACCGGGACGGCCGGCGAGGACGAACTCGACCGGCAGGACGACCTCCCGCGTGATCAGCAGCGGCGGCCCGTTGACCAGCTCGGCGAGGGTCACCCCCACCTGGCCGCCGATGGAGTTCTCCAGGGGTACGAGCGCCGCGTCCGCCTCGCCACCGCGGACCCGCTCCAGCGCCTCCGGCACGCTGCGCGCCGGCAGCCGGACGCCGCTCACGGCGGCCGGCAGGGTCAGCAGCGCCTGCTCGGAGAAGGTGCCCTCGGGACCGAGGTAGACGAAGCGGGTCGGTGGTACTCCTGGCATGGCCGCCAGCGTAGTACCCGCTCGGATCAGCAGTGGGCGGCGGCGAGGATCCCGGGCGGCGCCCCGCCGCGGACCCGGTCGGAGCAGACGTCGGTACCGGCGGCCACCAGTACCAGCGCGTCGGGCGGCCCCTGGCTCACCACCTGCAGCGGCTCCCGCCGCGGTACCGCCAGGACGGTGTACTGCCAGGTGCCGGCGCACAGCGGACCGACCCGGACGGACACCGTCGTCGTACCGTCGAGAACGCCCTGGGTCCGCAGCAGCGCGACCACGCGCGCCACCCCGGGCCGCCCCGCGCAACTGACCGCGGACCCGGCGGCAAACCCGGCCGGCGTGGTGGGCGACGGCGGTGTGCTGAGTGACGGCGGGCTCGGTACCGCCGGTAGCGGCTCGGACGGCGCCGGACCCACCGCCAGCGACGGCGGCGCGGTGGCGGACCGGGACGGCAGCGCGAGCGGTGGCAGGTGTGGCGAGCAGCCGGCCAGCGCCGGTGCGGCGGGCCACAGCAACACCAACCCCCGCCGTACCACGAAGGTCAGACCTCCGAGAAGAAGGTGAGCGAACCGACCGCCTGGCGCCCGTCGAACAGCGGCGTCGCGACCGCGTCGAGGGTACGGACCTCCCCGCCGGACTGGACCCGCAGGAGTCCGCGCGCCAGCCGCCCGGACGAGTACGCCAGCACCGGCGGGATCTTCTCCATCTCGCTGTCCGGCAGATCGGCACCGTCGGCGAAGTCGAGCAGCCGCAGGACCCCGGCGAACAGGTGCCGGCCGACCGCCTTGCTCTGGTCCTCGAAGCCGAGCAGTACCGCGCCGGACTGGGACGCCGCGATGATCAGGGAAAGCTTGTCGATGACGAGACATGGTTCGGCGGCTTCGGTCACGGCGATGGCCCAATGCTCGACCGAGCTGCTCGGGGCCGGTACCAGGTCCGGCTCCGCCGGTTCGGAGAGCGAGAGTTCCACATGAGCCACGGCGCCTCCTAAACGCTGCGCTGCATCACGATAACCCTCGGTTCACCGGGAGACCACCCCGCAGACGGGTTTCTCCGGCACTGTCACCGAAGCGCAACGGCCGGGCCCTCCATCCACAGTGGACAGTGGTACCGGCCGATGCTCCGGGAGTTGCGACGCTACCTCCGGTCCGGGCGCTTGTCAG